>NZ_CP117452.1:3937500-4017500 GCF_030687895.1 Pseudomonas sp. FP198 | reverse complement strand
AGCTACGGGTATCACGTAAGTGATGCGGTAGAGGAGCGTTCTGTAAGCCTGTGAAGGTGAGTTGAGAAGCTTGCTGGAGGTATCAGAAGTGCGAATGCTGACATGAGTAACGACAATGGGTGTGAAAAACACCCACGCCGAAAGACCAAGGTTTCCTGCGCAACGTTAATCGACGCAGGGTTAGTCGGTCCCTAAGGCGAGGCTGAAAAGCGTAGTCGATGGAAAACAGGTTAATATTCCTGTACTTCTGGTTATTGCGATGGAGGGACGGAGAAGGCTAGGCCAGCTTGGCGTTGGTTGTCCAAGTTTAAGGTGGTAGGCTGAGATCTTAGGTAAATCCGGGATCTTAAGGCCGAGAGCTGATGACGAGTTACCCTTTGGGTGACGAAGTGGTTGATGCCATGCTTCCAAGAAAAGCTTCTAAGCTTCAGGTAACCAGGAACCGTACCCCAAACCGACACAGGTGGTTGGGTAGAGAATACCAAGGCGCTTGAGAGAACTCGGGTGAAGGAACTAGGCAAAATGGCACCGTAACTTCGGGAGAAGGTGCGCCGGTGAGGGTGAAGCACTTGCTGCGTAAGCCCACGCCGGTCGAAGATACCAGGCCGCTGCGACTGTTTATTAAAAACACAGCACTCTGCAAACACGAAAGTGGACGTATAGGGTGTGACGCCTGCCCGGTGCCGGAAGGTTAATTGATGGGGTTAGCTAACGCGAAGCTCTTGATCGAAGCCCCGGTAAACGGCGGCCGTAACTATAACGGTCCTAAGGTAGCGAAATTCCTTGTCGGGTAAGTTCCGACCTGCACGAATGGCGTAACGATGGCGGCGCTGTCTCCACCCGAGACTCAGTGAAATTGAAATCGCTGTGAAGATGCAGTGTATCCGCGGCTAGACGGAAAGACCCCGTGAACCTTTACTATAGCTTTGCACTGGACTTTGAATTTGCTTGTGTAGGATAGGTGGGAGGCTTTGAAGCGTGGACGCCAGTCTGCGTGGAGCCATCCTTGAAATACCACCCTGGCAACTTTGAGGTTCTAACTCAGGTCCGTTATCCGGATCGAGGACAGTGTATGGTGGGTAGTTTGACTGGGGCGGTCTCCTCCTAAAGAGTAACGGAGGAGTACGAAGGTGCGCTCAGACCGGTCGGAAATCGGTCGTAGAGTATAAAGGCAAAAGCGCGCTTGACTGCGAGACAGACACGTCGAGCAGGTACGAAAGTAGGTCTTAGTGATCCGGTGGTTCTGTATGGAAGGGCCATCGCTCAACGGATAAAAGGTACTCCGGGGATAACAGGCTGATACCGCCCAAGAGTTCATATCGACGGCGGTGTTTGGCACCTCGATGTCGGCTCATCACATCCTGGGGCTGAAGCCGGTCCCAAGGGTATGGCTGTTCGCCATTTAAAGTGGTACGCGAGCTGGGTTTAGAACGTCGTGAGACAGTTCGGTCCCTATCTGCCGTGGACGTTTGAGATTTGAGAGGGGCTGCTCCTAGTACGAGAGGACCGGAGTGGACGAACCTCTGGTGTTCCGGTTGTCACGCCAGTGGCATTGCCGGGTAGCTATGTTCGGAAAAGATAACCGCTGAAAGCATCTAAGCGGGAAACTTGCCTCAAGATGAGATCTCACTGGGACCTTGAGTCCCCTGAAGGGCCGTCGAAGACTACGACGTTGATAGGCAGGGTGTGTAAGCGCTGTGAGGCGTTGAGCTAACCTGTACTAATTGCCCGTGAGGCTTGACCATATAACACCCAAGCAATCTGTAGACTTGAAAGAGGCCAGATTGCGGTGTGTGAAGACGAAATGAACCGAAAGTTCGAGTCAAAACCCACAAACTATCGCATACCCATTCGCTGGAACGTGACCGCAAGGCACGCGCTGGCTACCGAATTTCTTGACGACCATAGAGCATTGGAACCACCTGATCCCATCCCGAACTCAGAAGTGAAACGATGCATCGCCGATGGTAGTGTGGGGTTTCCCCATGTGAGAGTAGGTCATCGTCAAGATTAAATTCCGAAACCCCTATCTGCTGACGCAGGTAGGGGTTTTGTTTTTGCGCTAAAAAAGATGACCTGAGGGACATCCTCTTCGACACCATCAATCAAGCCCCAGGTACCGGGCAGCTCAGGTCTCCTTCCTCGCAGTTGAGGTACGTCTTGAATGCCTCCACTCGCGCCTTCGTCAGGGCTGTAATGCAATCATTCTGAATCATCGGATAAACGCTCCCCCCTTTGACACCAGAAGCAGAAAAGCTGCATTCAGCGTCACGGAAGTCAATCCAGGCTCGCTGTGCCTTGACCAGCAATTGCTTGGCCTCGGCATTGTCTTTCAAACGCGCTGTGATCTGTTTGTACAGACTGTTCAGTTCCTTGTCGGCAGCCTTGGTCTCTTGGGCTGCACACTGGTTCATGTCGCCTTGGGTTGTGGCGTTGGTACAAACGTCAGCCTGGACAGCGCCAATGAACAGCAGCGGAATCAGGGGCAGCAACAAGCGGGTGCACATCATCAATCTCTCCATGAGGGGTAAAAACTGCTGGAGGAGTGTAGCCAAACAAGGCGTTGATACAACTTTACGGTTGGCCTTGTGGTCTTACAGGCCTAATGTTGAACACAGGAGGTGACGACCCATGCATCTATCTGATCGTATCGAAAGAAAGATCTTGCTGAAGGCGCCGCGTTCGCAGGTCTGGCGAGCCCTGGCCAATGCTGAAGCCTTCGGCCAATGGTTTGGCGTGGATCTCGCGGGCAAGCGGTTTGTTGCCGGTGAGCGCACCCAAGGGCAGATTACCTATCCGGGTTATGAGCATCTTGTTTGGGATGTCCTGGTGGAGCGTGTCGAACCCGAGCGAGTGTTCTCGTTTCGCTGGCATCCTTACGCTGTGGAGCCGCAGACCGACTATTCCCAAGAGTCCGAGACGCGTGTGCGATTCGAACTTGAAGACATGGGCGGTGGCACCCTTCTGAAGGTAGTAGAGTCAGGATTCAATGACATTCCCGAGGCGCGTCGACTAAAGGCTTTCCGAATGGACAGTCGTGGTTGGGATGAACAGATGGCCAATATTGAAGAATATCTGAATAAGCCATGATCAATCCCAAGGACCAAACGCCGGTTACCTGACCGGGCTAAGGGTTTCCGGAAGGGGTGGTATGGCGAATGTCTTACACGGCTTGGTAGCTATGTCCTCTGTTTCACTTTGGATCCGACGCGTAATCTAGCCTCATCCACTGAAGCACAGGAAGTGCTCAGGATCAGGGACGATCGACCTTGCAAGGATGGCTACCGACAGGGAGTCGTAATGGTCTTGGAAAAACCCGCTTCGGCGGGTTTTTTTTCGCCTGTAGGAAAGTAGCAGTGGCGCATAGCGAAACGCTTACGTTGCGACGCTGCTTTCTCGTCTTTTTCTGCCTATTGATCCCCTCTAATCTACATCCATCCACTGAGTACAGGGAGTGCTTGGGGTCATGGATGATGGGACCCGGCATGGAGTGCCTGACAGGAAGTCAATCTGGTCCTTGAAAAACCCGCCTAGGCGGGTTTTTTTTCGTCCCAAGAATAGCCCCATCATGCCAGGCGCCGTCCCATGGTGCGGTCAGCGCCGTCAGCAGCGAGAGCCTGGCCACCGGGAGTGCGATCCGCGCCGTCTGCTGCCACTGACTGCGAAGACTCAAGCGACTGGGTAAAGAATCGATCCTGTTGCTGGCTTGGCAATGCGAAAGCGCTGGCGCTCAGGACAAGGCTGGTAACGGCGATCAAGGAATTGAAAGTTTTCATGGCAATGACTCCGGTCGTATCAAAGGGTTGAGTGCCGGGTCGTTCAGATGTCGAAATCTGCTGAACCCGTTGCAGCCCGGACGGTTGTCTTGCTGCATGGGTTCAGAGTAGGGGGGAGGTGGCTAGGGTCGTTAGACGGATACTGCCCTTGGTTTGCCTGATCCTCTTTGTGTGCAGAATCAGGCGCTGCTCGCTTGCAACGCCTGGGCGCGAAGACGAGCGACGTCCTTGCTCGGTGAGGCGCCGAACAGACGGCTGTATTCACGGCTGAACTGCGAGGGGCTCTCGTAGCCCATCTTGTAGCCGATTGACGAAACATCGCTGTTCTCCGCCAGCAGCAGTCGTCGGGCTTCCTGCAGACGCAACTGTTTCTGGTATTGCAGCGGGCTCATGGCGGTCACGGCCTTGAAGCGATGATGCAGCGCCGAAGGGCTGAGATTGATCATCTGCGCCAGGCTATCGATGCTCAGTGGTTCGGCGTAATGGGTGTTGAGCCACTCGATGGCGCGGCTGATGCGGTGGGTCTGGGTGTCAGGAATAGCGATTTCGTGCAGGCGTCTGCCCTGGGCGCCCCGCAACAGTCGATAGAAAATCTCTTTCTGGGCCAGCGGCGCGAGGGTGGCAATGTCGTCCGGGCTGTCGAGCAGTCGCAGCAAACGCAGCATTGCGTCGAGCAGCGGCTCGTCGATGCGGTCCAGGAACAATCCGCGATCGGCTCTTTCGCTCGGTACGCCAATTGGGCTGGCATCGGCGATCAACTGGCAGATCTGTGCCGGGTCGATGTCCAGGCGTATGCACAGGTACGGTTGCTCGGGGCTGGCCTCGATCACCTGGCCGGCCAGCGGCAGCGTCACCGAGACCACCAGATAATTGAGCGGGTCGTAAACGTAGCGCTCGTCAGACAGGGTGACTTCCTTGCGCCCCTGGACAATCACGCACAGGCCGGGCTTGTGCACAACGTGCAAGGCCTCGGTAGGTTGGTCGCTGCGGATCAGGTGCAAGGCCTCGATGGCCGTTGCGTGGACACCGTATTCCGGTGCGAAGCGCTTCATCAGGTTCGCCAGCTCGGCGCGACGCTGATCTACGCCGTTAATGGGTGTGATGGTGATGGATGTGGATACCGACATGCCGATCAATCTCCCTGACCAATTTAATGGATCGCGCTAGTAAAGCTGATTGCAGCCGTAACGACCAGAGGCGTTATCGTTACAGGATCGTGCAAATGCGCAGGAGAATCCGGCTAACCGAAGCGCCTGACTCCCTCCTAATCTGGACCTGTCAAAACGCTCCCACCGGGAGCCAACGCATCCAGACGAGGAAACCATCATGTCCGATATTCAAAACAAAGTAGTGGTCATCACTGGCGCCAGCAGCGGGATTGGTGAGGCGGCAGCACGATTGTTGGCGGCCCGCGGGGCTTGCGTGGTGCTTGGCGCCCGGCGCGTGGAGCGCTTGCAAGCGCTGGTGGAGGAACTTGAAGCCGCCGGCCACCGCGCTGCCTGCAAAGCCGTGGACGTGACCCGTCGCGACGACGTCCAGAGCCTGATCGATTTCGCCGTCGAGAAATTCGGCCGGCTCGACGTGATCATCAATAACGCCGGCGTCATGCCGCTCTCCAAGCTTGAAGCGCTGAAGGTCGAGGAATGGGACCGCATGATCGACGTCAACATCCGTGGCGTGCTCCACGGCATCGCCGCCGGGCTGCCGTTGATGCAGCGCCAGCGCAGCGGACAGTTCATCAACATCGCCTCCATCGGTGCGTACACCGTCAGCCCGACTGCCGCTGTGTACTGCGCGACCAAGTTTGCCGTACGGGCAATTTCCGAAGGTCTGCGCCAGGAGGTGGGTGGGGATGTCCGCGTGACGGTGATTTCCCCTGGCGTGACCGAATCGGAACTGGCCGAAAGCATTTCCGACGAAGGCGGACGGGCCGAGATGCGCGAGTTCCGCAGGATTGCCATTCCCGCCGAGGCCATCGCTCGGGCAATTGCCTATGCGATCGAGCAACCGGCGGACGTGGACGTCAGCGAACTGGTGGTGCGGCCGACGGCCAGCCCTTTCTAAAACCTGACGACCGACAGGAGACGTCCCATGAGAAAGGCATTTGGAGTTCAGGACAAATTTGTCGGCCTGTGGGTGACGGCCGATGGCGTGATTCGCCATCGGTTGCTTCCGGGCGGGCGCTACGACGAAGCACGTGGCACTCGCGAGAGTGCCTACGAGGGCGACTATTGGCTGCAGGACGACCATATCGAATACCACGACGATACGGGTTTCACCGCCGACGGTGATTTTCGCGATGGCGTGCTGTATCACGCCGGAATGGTCCTGTATCGCCGGAAAGAGTAGGTCATCCAGCCAGGCACCGGATTGCTGTGCCTGGCTGAACCTGCCGCTACGCTGATTCCAAGCGTGCCGCAGCCCGCTGGGTGATCTGCGAGCGCACGCGGAACGATTCCGCCGAACGCCGGTTGGCCTCTTCGAGCACCAGCGTCGGCGCGGTGTCCGGGGAACCTGCGGCGAACGGCGGAGCCGGTGCGTATTCAAGCTGCAGTTGGACCAGCTCGGCGGTGTCCTGGTCGAACAGCTCGGCCGCCAGGGTCAAGGCAAAATCGATTCCCGCGGTGATGCCGCCACCGGTAAGCAGGTTGCCGTCGCGGACCACACGGTCCTTGACCGGCGTCGCCCCCAGCGGCTGCAACAAACTGTGGAAGGCCCAGTGGGTGGTGGCGCGCTTGCCGCGCAACAATCCCGCCGCGCCGAGTACCAGCGCACCGGTGCACACCGAGGTGATGTATTTGGCATGAGTGGCCTGGCGCTTGATGAAGGCCAGGGTCTGCTCGTCTTCCATCAACGGACCGACGCCGCTACCACCGGGGACACAAATGACGTCGAGCTTCGGACAGTCCTCGAAGGTGGTGGTTGGCAGCAGGACCAAGCCCGTGCTGGAGGTAACCGGCGCCAGGTCTTTCCAGATCAGATGCACTTTCACATCTGGCAGCGAAGCCAGCACGTCAAAAGGCCCGGTGAGGTCCAACTGCTGAACCTGGGGGAATAACAGAAAACCGATCTGCAACGTCATGTCGCTTGCTCCTTTGGATGATTGCCCGAGGGGGTGGACGGTTTGACTTTAGACTCGTAGGATCTGGCGTATTCGCCAATAAGCCCTCGAATCACGCCAATATGCCAAACACAGCAAAAACCGTTCATGTGCTGGCCTTCGCCAACGTACAAGTGCTGGATGTCACCGGGCCTCTGCAGGTCTTCGCCTCGGCCAATGATCTGGCCCGCGGGCAAGGCTTGCCGGGGCCGTATGCGCCGACTGTCATTGCTGCGGTTGGCGGGGCGGTGATGTCGTCGGCGGGGTTGGCGCTGATGGCCGAACCACTGCCCAGCGAGGGCAGTGACACCTTGTTGATTGCCGGCGGTTGGGGCGTGTATGAAGCCGCGAAAGATCCTGCACTGGTGGCCTGGGTCAAGGACCAGGGAGCGCGTTCGCGAAGGGTCGCATCGGTGTGTACCGGGGCGTTTCTGCTGGCGGCCAGTGGCTGGCTGGACGGACGCCGGGTGGCGACCCATTGGACCCGTTGTGAACAACTTGCCCGGCAACATCCAGAACTGCAGGTCGAACCCAATCCGATTTTCATCAAGGATGGTTCGGTTTGGACCTCGGCTGGCGTCACGGCCGGCATCGACCTGGCGTTGGCGCTGGTCGAAGAGGACCTTGGCCGGGCGATGGCGCTGGAGGTTGCGCGGCATCTGGTGGTGTTCCTCAAGCGCCCCGGGGGACAGTCGCAGTTCAGCGCTACCTTGGCGTTACAGGAGCAGGGTGGTCGCTTCGATAAACTGCACGCCTGGATCGCCGAAAACCTCACCCGCGACCTGGGCTTGTCGAGCCTGGCCGCCGAGGCCGGTATGAGCGAGCGCAGTTTTGTCCGTCATTACCGCGCCGAGACCGGCCAGACCCCGGCCCGCGCGGTGGAACTGATCCGCGTGGAAACTGCCCGGCGCCTGCTTTGCGACAGTGCGGTGCCGATCAAGCGCGTCGCCCTGCAATGCGGCTTCGGCAGCGAAGAAACGTTGCGTCGCAGCTTTCTGCGGGGCATGGGCGTGACGCCCCAGGCGTATCGCGAGCGGTTTGCGCTCAGCCCTCAAGCAAATCCAGCAATGCCTTGAGCGTGGCTTCAGGTGCTTCCTGAGGAATGTTATGGCCGACGCCGGCCAGCACGCGGCGCTCGTAGCGTCCGGTGAAATGCACGGCATCTTCGTCGTGCTCGGGCGCAGGTCCCACGCCGTCATCGGCACCGCACAGGGAAATGCTCGGCACGCTGATGGCCGGTTGCGCCGCCAACTGTTCCTCCATCCATTCAAGCGTCGGATCTCCCGGCGCGTACATGAAGCGATGGCGATAGGAATGAATCACCACCTCGACAAAATCCGGGTTATCAAACGAAGGCGCGCTCAGCGGATACAGCTCCGCACCGCGCGCCCAGGTCGGCGACCACAGGCGCCAGAGCAATTGGCACAGCTCGCGTCGGTTCTGCTTCAGGCCTTCGACGCCTCGGTCGGTGTGGAAGTAATACTGATACCACAAGCGGTATTCGGTTTCCGGGTCCAGTGGCTGGGTCGATCGAGGAATATTCTGCAGGTTGTAGCCATCGCCGGTGACCAGGCAGCGAACGCGCTCAGGCCACAATGCGGCGACAATGCACGCGGCGCGGCCACCCCAGTCATAACCGCACAGCGCTGCCTGGGGAATGTCGAGTGTGTGCATCAGGTCCAGCAGGTCCTGGGCCAGTGCCGCTTGCTGGCCGGAGCGGGCAATCGCGGGATTGTTGAACCGGGTCGGGCCGTAGCCGCGCAGGTACGGCACGATGACTCGATAACCGCGTTGGGCCAAGGGCGGCGCAACCTCGTCAAAGGCGCGCGGGGCGTAGGGAAAACCGTGCAGCAGGATAATCGGCTCGCCGCTGGCGGGGCCGTGTTCTTCATAGGCGATGCGCAGCAGCGGCGTTACCGCGAAATTGATCTTGGGCGCAGATGTCATGTCGGTCTCCGGCTTCACTCGGTTGGGGTCAGGCGGGTTCCTGGTTCACATATTTGGCCCGGTCTGGCGTGAATGTCACGATCATGCTCGTACTGGAACAGGTCAGGGTACGTTCCTCGGCCAGGTCAATGTCCAGGTCTTCGCCGCGCAGGCCCTGCCATTGGGCCAGATACTTGAGGCAACCGAACTTCGCGGTCTTCTTCAGGCTGCGGCTGACTCCGCCTTTCCAGCCCAACACCGGCAACTCTCCGGCCAGGCAGCGTTGCGCCAGTTCAGGGAACCTCTGCGCCCGGTCGCGGCCGACTTCCCAGCATTTGATCAAGCCCTTGTCCGGGCCGGCCCAGAGTTCTTCGCGGGTCAGCCCGGTTCGGGGTTCGGTGGTGATGGGACGTTGGATATGCGTCATGGTCGGGTCCTTGAGTCGGGTTCTTATCGGGCAGCTCCGCTGCACCCGTGAGTGCGTCGATATTAGGAGAGGGGGACGGGGCTGGCAACCGGAAGTGGGGCGTGACCATCAAATCGGTACAGCTTTGGTGGCGAGGGGATTTATCCCCGCTGGGCTGCGCAGCAGCCCCAAGTCTGCATCTCGGTGTACCAGGCTAAACGCGTAAACTTCTCGAGGGGCTGCTGCGCAGCCCAGCGGGGATAAATCCCCTCGCCACAAGGGTGATGTGGTCCTACAAAAAATTTGGCGAATCAGAATTTTCCGACGAGTCGTGGCGGTTGGTGGTTCGGAAGCGGTGGGGATAGGCTTTGGTCGTCGCTGCAAAATCAGCGACCGGGCTTGGTCACCTGTTAAATGTCAGGCGCACTTTGCGCAACTGAGCATCTAGGCGTTTTTGTCGGTATGCTTTGCGGCGGGCTGTGCGCGGGGCACTCTTGAGTGCGCCGGGTGCCTGACTTCCCGGTTGACCAACCTGCGTATAGCCCACCACCCTCGTTTGGTCACGAGGTGGGGTGAGCTCAAAATCAAGTCAGGAGTTTCACAATGGTCAAGATCACCCCCAATCCCCCAGAAAAAGCCGAAAACCTGTCCGGCCATACCAAGCCCGACACCCAGGACGGCCAGATATTTTCCGTCGTTGCGGACATCAACACCGAATCCATACTGACCACCCTCAGCGAAACCCTGGCCTCGGCCAACGCCATGGCCAGCGATCTGGCGTTCGATCTGGAAGGCTCCCGCCGGCATGTGGCGCTGGGGCTTCAGCAGTTGATCGAGTTGGGAATACTGCTCGCCAATAGAGCGCTGGATAACATCCAACTGGCGCAGCCACCGCGTTAGCCGGAACACCGCAGGCCCCCTGTGGCGAGGGAGCTTGCTCCCGCTCGGCTGCGCAGCAGTCGTCGCTTTTCAATCCGGAATTTTTGGGGTCGCTGCGCAACCCAGCGGGAGCAAGCTCCCTCGCCACCGGGGGATAATCCAAATCCCCCTCACGGCTGCCAATGATTTTTCTCCCCGCTCAACTTGCGGTCCAGGAAACTTGCCGCGCTGATCAGCGCCAGATGGCTCAAGGCCTGGGGCAGGTTGCCCAGGTGATAACCATGGCTGTCGAATTCCTCGGCATACAGCCCCAGCGGATTGGCGTAGCGCAGCAGCTGTTCGAATTCCAGTTGGGCTTTTTCCACGCGGCCGGCGCGGGCCAGGCATTCGACGTACCAGAACGAGCAGGCGACGAATGAACCTTCGGTGCCGCTGAGGCCGTCGATGGAGCCGTCGTCGGTGCGGTAGCGATAGACCATGCCGTCGCGCACCAGATCTTTCTCGATGGCGTCCAGCGTCGACAACCAACGCGGGTCGCGGGCACTGACGAAGCGCACCAGCGGCATCAACAGCATCGAGCCGTCAAGGGCGGTGCTGCCCAGGCGCTGGACGAAATGCTGGTGTTCGTCGTTCCAGAAATTCGTCCAGATGTCTTCATAGATGGCCTGGCGGGTCTCGTCCCAACGGGCGAACGGTGCGGGCAGCGAACGTTTGCTCGCCAGGCGGATGGCCCGGTCCACCGCCACCCAGCACATCAGCCGCGAATGCAGGAAATGTTGCTCCTCGCCGCGCATTTCCCAGATGCCGACGTCCTTGTCCCGCCAGATTTCGCACACCTGGTCGACCACATCGACCGTGTGTTTCCAGCCTTGGTGGGAGATGGCTTCGCCGTATTTGTTGACCAGGTACACCGCATCCATCAACTCGCCGAAGATGTCCAATTGCACCTGCTGGTAGGCGAGGTTGCCGATGCGCACCGGTCGCGCGTTGCCGTAGCCGCTCAGGTGAGTCAGCTCGGTTTCCGGGAGCTCGAGCCGGCCGTCCAGGCCGTAAAGAATGTTGAGCTTGGTCGGTTGTTCGCGGCAGTCGCTGACCCGGCCGCGCAGCCAGCGCATATAGGCGTTGGCTTCGTCGACAAAGCCCAGGCGCATGAACGCGTAGACGGTGAACGAGGCGTCGCGGATCCAGGTGTAGCGGTAATCCCAGTTGCGTTCGCCGCCGCGTGTTTCCGGCAGGCCGAAGGTGGCGGCGGCGAGGATCGCGCCCTGTTTGCGCGAGGTCAGCAGCTTCAGCGCCAACGCCGAGCGGTTGACCATTTCCCGCCAGCGACCACGGTAGTTGGATTGGCCGATCCAGCCGCGCCAGAACGCCAGGGTTCGTTCCAGGCACAGGGCACTGGTGTCGTCCATCAGGCGCGGGTCGTCGATGCCCCCCAGGAGAAATTCGGCGGTCTGGCCTTGGCCCAGGGTGAACTCGGCCACCGCCGCCTGGCCATCCAGGGTCATGGGCTGGTCGGCGCACAGGCGCAGGCTCGGTTGCTGCGGGGCCTCGAAGATGACGTGGTCGCCGTCCTGGCGCGCGGTAGTCGCGGCGCGTGAATAATCATGGCGCACCGCGCAGCGCATGCGAAACGTCGCGCTGCCGACCGTCATGCGCACCCGGCGCAGCAAGACCGGCAGATCATCCTCGCTGTCGCCAATGGGCAGCAGATCGGTGATCTCCACCACCACGCCATCGCTCAGCCAGCGGGTCTGCAGGACATTGGTGTCGGGCAGGTAGATTTGCTGGCGACGGGCATCCGGCAAATCCGGAGCAAGCTGGAAGATGCCCGCTTCAGGGGTGTCGAGCAGCGAGCAGAAGATCGACGGGCTGTCGAATTCCGGCCAGCAGAAAAAATCCACGCTGCCCCGATCGTTGACCAGCGCCGCTGTGCGCATGTCACCGATGATGCCGTGGTTCTCGATCGGGCTCTGCGGTTCGTCATGATCAGCCATTGCCGCGGAACCCCGGATAGAGGCTCATCCCGCCATCGATGAACAGCGTGGTGCCCACCACATAATCGGACAGGTCCGACGCCAGCCAGACCACCGCGTTGGCGACATCCTCCACATTGCCGACCCGGCCGTAGGGGATCAGCTGCAACAGCTGCTGTTCCTTGTCGCCCTCCATGGCTTCACGGTTGATGGCCGTGCGGATGGCGCCGGGAGCGATGCTGTTGATGCGGATGCGCTGGTGACTGGTTTCCTGGGCCAGGGTCTGCATGAGCTGATCAATGCCGCCCTTGGACGCCGCATAGTTGACGTGGCCGGCCCAGGGGATGCGCTGGTGCACCGAACTCATGTGGATGATCTTGCCGGCGGCCCGCGACACACCCTGGCGAATGCCCTGGCGGTTGAAAATGCGCAAGGCCGCGCGGGCGCAAAGGAACTGGCCGGTGAGATTGACGCCGATGACGGTGTTCCAGTCGTCCAGGCTCATGTCGACGGCGGCGGCATCTTTTTGCAGGCCGGAGTTGGCGACCAGGATGTCCAGCGTGCCGAACGCGTCCACGGTCTGGGCGAATAGCCGCTCGACGTCCTGTTCCTTCGACACATCGGCACCAATGGCGATGGCTCGGCCACCGCTGTCGTTGATCTCGCAGGCCAGGTCTTCGGCCGGGCCTGCGCTGGAATGGTAATTGAGCACCACGGCGGCACCGGCCGCCGCCAGCGCCCGGGCCGCACCTGCGCCAATGCCGGAGCTGGCGCCGGTGACCAGGGCAACTTGTCGGGCAAGAGAAATCTGCATGGGATAGCACCTTGAACTGAGGGCCTTACTTGCTGACTGACGACAGGCGCGCAGAGTTCATTTACAGGCGCCAGTCTTCACATTTCACCGACAGTTTTGCGCTTTCCCCGGCACCGTCCTTTGTGGCAAGTTGCAGGCCCTTGTTGAGACGGCATCCCATGGCAAATCCTTATCGTGAACTGTTCAGCGCACCTGGCAGCCGTGGCTTCGTGCTGGCGGGAATGATCGCGCGCATGCCGATATCGATGACCGGGATCGGCGTGATCACCATGCTTGCGCAGCTCAAGGGCGGCTACGGATTGGCCGGCGCGGTGGCGGCGACGTTTGCCTTGGCGACGGCGTTCTGCGCGCCGCAGGTGTCGCGGCTGGTCGACCGTTTTGGCCAGGGGAGGGTGTTGCCATTAGCGGCGCTGCTGGGCGGTGGGGCGTTGCTGATGCTGTTGTTGTGCACGCGCTTGCAGGCGCCCCAGTGGACGCTGTTCCTGTTCGCCGCCCTGTCCGGTTGCATGCCCAGCATGTCGGCCATGGTGCGGGCGCGCTGGACCGAGGTGTATCGCGGCCAGCCGCAGCTGCGCACTGCCTATGCGCTGGAGTCAGTGTTGGACGAGGTCTGCTTCATCGTCGGACCGCCGCTGTCGGTGGGGTTGTGCGTGGTGGCGTTCCCGGAAGCGGGGCCGCTGGCCTCGGTGCTGCTGTTGGCGATCGGCGTGACGGCGTTTGTCCTGCAACGCGGCACCGAGCCGCCGGTGCACCCGCATCAGGCGCATCACCAGGGCTCGATCATCGGCTCAAGCGACGTGCTTTTGCTGCTGCTGTTGATGATCGCCATGGGCGTCATCGTCGGGGTAGTGGACGTGGTCAGCGTGGCGTTCGCCCAGCATCAGGGGCAACCGGCGGCGGCGAGCATCGTGCTGTCGGTCTATGCCATCGGCTCGTGCCTGGCCGGCTTGGCGTTCGGCGCGCTGCGTTCGAAGTTGCCTTTGCCGCGATTGTTCCTGTACGGCGGGGTGGCGACGGCGGTAACCACGCTGCCGCTGTTGTTGGCGAGCAATATCCTCGGGCTGTCGCTGGCGGTATTTGTCGCGGGGTTGTTCTTCGCGCCGACGCTGATCGTCGCCATGGCCTTGGTGGAACGCATCGTGCCGCCGGCGCGGCTCACCGAAGGCCTGACCTGGCTGGTGACCGGGCTGAGCATCGGCGTGGCCATCGGCGCGGCCGGCTCGGGTTGGCTGGTGGATACGTATGGCGCGCGCAGTGGTTTCTGGCTGGCGATTGCGGCTGGAGCAGTGGTGCTGGGGGCGGCGGTGCAGAGTTATCGCCAGCAAAAATAACGCACAGTCTTTTGTGGCGAGGGAGCTTGCTTTTGTGGCGAGGGAGCTTGCTCCCGCTCGACTGCGCAGCAGGCGCGAATTTGGGGCCGCTTCGCAGCCCAGCGGGAGCAAGCTCCCTCGCCACAAGGGCAATGCTGGACGCTACCAACCCCGCCCCGAATTCACCCAGAAATTCACTGACAGCGAAGTGGACACCGATTCCACCTGATGAAACCAGCCCTCCGGCAAAAACAGCAAATCCCCAGCCTCCAGCGTCACCCGCAGGAATGTCACGTCGCGGGCGTGGGGGAAACGTTCGTAGTCCGGCGCGTCCGGGTTGAAGTCGCAACCGTCCAGCCCGCCCTGGGGCGCGGTCGACCAGGTGCCCAGGGCCTCGCGGTGGTGGGGGGCGGCGAGGGTGAAGGTTTTCTGACCCCAGACCTGGGCGAACAGGTTGTCGGTGTCGTCGCGGTGCAGCGGTGTGAGGGTGCCCTTGGGGCCGATCCAGATGCGCGGCGGAATGAACAGTGACGGATCGAAATAGGGCGGGTATTTGATCAGCTCCATCAGCTGCGCCGGCAAGATGTTGTTGCCCATGTAGGCTGGCGGTTCGCCGTCCGCACCCTTGGTGACCGGGTTGTCGAGGGACTCGATGAAGTCGGCCATGGAGGTCGAGCGGAAATCCCGCTCGGTGGAAAAGGTTTTTTTCACGTAGTCGCCGTGGCGGGTGATGCCTTGCAGCTGGGCAAAATGAACCAGGGATTCTTCACGGCTGAGCTTGAACAAGGGCCAGTCCTGCAGCGCGTCGCTGATCACCAGCGGAATGCCATGGGGCAGGTAGCGTGCCTGGAAATCCCTCACCGACAGTTCGCTTCGCGGTCGCCGCTCGACGCTGCGTTGGGTCGGCAGGCTCGCGGTGAGGGTTTCGCTGAAGCGCGGCGGGGTCGGGTAGCGCTTGTTCATGTCGACCTTTTCCGTCGGGCGACTGCCATTGCGGGCGTGATCGATGATCTGCGGCAGCAACGTCGCCAGGCCCATGTTGCCACCGATCTTCAGGCGGCCGCTGGCGAACAGTTCCTCGACATTGGCCAGGCCGGCCATGATCCCGAGAAAGTCCTTTTCCGCGATTTCGATGGTCACGTCGGGGCTGCTGTGCCGACCAGCCTGAGTGTGGCTGCTGGCTTTGACCTCGGACCAGTACGCCTGATGCGGGCCGAACACGAATTGGAAGACGCCGTCGATACCAACGGCGCCGGCGTTGGCGAACAGTTTGCCCAGGATGGTTTGCAGGTCCACGGCGGTCACTCTTGTGGGTTTTGGTCTTAGCAGGTAACGAGGGCCCGGATCAGAAATTTAGCCCTCGCGCCTGACCATCGCCCTAGCGTGTCGCGACGATGAACACCCTCGGGAACGGCAGCAGGACCGAACCATCGTCCAGGGCCGGATAGGCCTGTTCGATGGCCTTGAGGTATTGCTGCAGATAGTCCTCGCGCTGCGCTTCGTCCAACGGCTCGAGGAACGGTCGCAGGCCGCTGCCCTTGAACCACTCCACGACCCCCGAGGCGCCACCGGCCAGCGGGTGATGATAGGTGGTGCGCCACACATCGACGCGGGTGCAGTGGGGTTTGAGGATCGAGTAATAAGTGCTGGCATCCTCGACCTCGGTCCGCGAATCCGCCGCGCCGGCCAGTTGGCGGGCCCAGGGGCCGCTGGCGGCGATGTCACGCATCAAGCGATGGGACGGTTGGTGCAGGGTGTCAGGCATCTGGACGGCCAGGCTGCCGCCAGGGGCGAGTTTGTCCACCAGCGACGGCAGCAGGGTGGCGTGGTCGGGCAGCCATTGCAGCACGGCGTTGGCGAAGATCACGTCGAAGGGGCCGCTTTCGTTCCAGCGCCCGATATCGGCGGTGTCGAATGTCACGCCGGGCAAGCGCTTACGGGCGGCTTCGACCATGTCGGCGGAACTGTCCAGGCCGCGCACCGTTGCGCCGGGAAAGTGATCGACCAGCAGCTCGGTGGAGTTGCCGGGGCCGCAGCCCAGGTCGATGACCTGACGCGCCTGTACCGGCGGGATGGCCGCCAGCAGATCGCGGGACGGGCGGGTGCGTTCCTGTTCGAACGCGACATACTGTTGGGCGGACCAGCTCATTGTGTTCTCCTTAAGGGCAGACCAGGCCATCGGGCGTGCAGTATAAGACGCATCTGGGTGAGGAGCCGGTGACTAATTCTCAACGGCCCGGCCTCGTTATTCCTTTTATACAAACGATCGGAGAAAACCGCAGTGACCCAACTGACCCTGCTGTGTCTGCCGTATTCCGGCGCCAGCGCGATGGTTTACAGCCGCTGGCGGCGCAAGGTGCCGCAGTGGCTGACGGTGCAGCCGGTGGAGTTGCCGGGGCGTGGGGCGCGTTTCGCCGAGCCGCTGCACACCGACATGGGGCCCTTGGCAAAGCAATTGGCGCGGGAGCTGGCCCCGACCCTCCAGGCCCCTTATGCCTTGTTCGGCCACAGCCTGGGCGCGCTGCTGGCCGGTGAAATCGCCCACGCCTTGCGTGAGCTGGGCTGCCCGGAGCCGGTGGCGCTGTTTGCCTCGGGCACCGCGGCGCCGACGATGCGCGCCGACTATGACCGGGGCTTCGCCGAGCCGAAAACCGATGCTGAACTGATCGACCAGCTGCGCACCCTCAACGGTACCAGCGAGGAGGTGCTGGCCAATGAAGAGCTGATGGCTTTGACCTTGCCGGTGCTGCGCGCGGACTTCCTGCTCTGTGGCCGCTACCAGCCAAGGCTTCGGTCTCCGCTCAACTGCCCCGTGCACGTGCTCGGCGGCACCGCCGACAAGGCCACCACCGAGCAGTTGATCGGCTGGAGCCGCGAAACCAGCGGCAGCTTCTCCGTGGATATGCTGGCTGGCGGGCACTTCTTCATCCATGAACACGAGGCCAGGGTACTGCGGCTGATCAAGGATCAGCTGAGCGTGCATCACCGGCGACACGGGTTGGCGATCAGCGCATAACCGATTCAATACCCGCTTTTTGTGGCGAGGGAGCTTGCTCCCGCTGGGCGGCGAAGCCGCCCCAAAAGAAATGGCGCATTAAGCCAGGCAGACCGCATCAGCCGGTTTACGACTGCTGCGCAGCCGAGCGGGAGCAAGCTCCCTCGCCACGGTTTTTCTTCATTCCTGACACTTGTTCCCAATCGCTAATTTTTCCGGTTTGCATTCGTTTCATAGGGACGACTTGCCTTTGTGCCTCTGTGCCCACTGATTCCGGATACCCCAGAAATGAATGCTGAAGACGCCTTGAAACTTGCTCGCCGGTTTATCGGGTTGCCCCTGGACAAGCGCCAGATGTTCCTGGCAGCGCTGGACAAGGAGGGCGTGGATTTCAGCCGCTTCCCCATTCCCCAAGGCGTCGAAGCCGATGACCGCCAGGCCCTGTCCTATGCCCAGCGCCGCATGTGGTTTCTCTGGCAACTGGACCCCGACAGCGGCGCCTACAACTTGCCCGGCGCGGTGCGGCTCAAGGGCGCGCTGAGCCTGTCGGCGCTGGAGCAGGCCTTCGCCAGCCTGGTGGCCCGCCATGAAACCCTGCGCACAGTGTTTCAGCGCCAGGCCGACGACAGCCTGGTGCAAGTACCTACCGATGCGCCGCTGGTGATCGAGCAACAGGACCTCAGCGGCTTGCCGGAAGGCGAGCGCGAGCAGGCAGTACGTCAAGCCGCCGAAGCACAATCGATGCGCCCCTTCGACTTGTCGCGCGGCCCTTTGCTGCGGGTCGAACTGCTCAAGCTTGATCAGCAGGAGCATGTGTTGCTGCTGACCTTGCATCACATTGTCTCCGACGGCTGGTCGATGAACGTGCTGATCGACGAGTTCATCCGCTGCTACGACGCCCACGAGGCAGGCGTGGCCCCGCAACTGGCCGACCTGCCGATCCAGTACAGCGACTATGCCCTGTGGCAGCGTCGCTGGCTGGAGGCCGGCGAGCAGGCGCGGCAGCTGGCGTACTGGCAGGCACAACTGGGCGCTGAACATCCGGTGCTGGAGTTGCCCACCGACCATTCCCGCCCGGCGATGCCCAGCTATCGCGGCAGCCGCTATGAATTCGCCATCGACGCCGGGTTGGCGGAGCAACTGCGCAGCACAGCCCAGCAGCAAGGCGTCACGCTGTTCATGCTGCTGCTCGGCGCGTTCAACGTGCTGCTGCATCGCTACAGCGGCCAGTCCGATATCCGCGTCGGCGTGCCGATTGCCAACCGCAACCGGGATGAGGTCGAAGGGCTGATCGGCTTCTTCGTCAACACCCAGGTACTGCGTACCGAACTGGACGGCCAGCTCCGTGTCGACGAGTTGCTGCGCCGGGTCAAGGAAACCGCGCTCGGCGCCCAGGCCCATCAGGACCTGCCGTTCGAGCGTCTGGTCGAAGCGCTCAAGCTGGAGCGCAGCCTCAGCCATACGCCGCTGTTCCAGGTGATGTACAACCATCAGCCGCACGTGGCGGACGTCACCACGATCCGCACGGCGTCCGGGCTGGAACTGGGCATGATCGAATGGCAGGCGCGCACCACCCAGTTCGACCTGACCCTGGATACCTATGAAAAAGCCGGCACGCTGCACGCGGCGCTGACCTACGCCAACGACCTGTTCGAGGCGCCGAGCATCGCGCGCATGGCCCGGCATTGGCTGCGATTGCTCACCGCGATGATCGCTGATCCGTCCCGGCGCATCGGCGAACTGCCGCTGCTCGACGCTGACGAACACGCCACCCTGGTCCACGGTTGGAACGCCACGGCGCAACGCTACCCGACCGAGCGCTGCATGCATCAATTGATTGAAGCCCAGGTCGCG
This sequence comes from Pseudomonas sp. FP198, assembly GCF_030687895.1. Taxonomy (NCBI): domain Bacteria; kingdom Pseudomonadati; phylum Pseudomonadota; class Gammaproteobacteria; order Pseudomonadales; family Pseudomonadaceae; genus Pseudomonas; species Pseudomonas sp. FP198. The sequence continues at coordinate 3,998,467 of NZ_CP117452.1, read as the reverse complement.
CGCACCCCGGACGCACCGGCGCTGGTGTATGGCGAGCAAACCCTGAGCTACGCCGAACTCGATGCCCGCGCCAACCGACTGGCCCACCTGCTGCGTGAGCGCGGCGTGCGGCCGGACAGCCTGGTGGGGATCTGCGTCGAGCGCTCGCTGGAAATGGTGGTGGGCCTGCTGGCGATTCACAAGGCCGGCGGCGCCTATGTGCCGCTGGATCCTGAGTACCCGCAGGAGCGCCTGGCCTACATGATCGAGGACAGCGCCATCGGCTTGCTGCTGACCCAGCGCTCGCTGTCGGCGGCGCTGCCAACCGAAGGCGTCGAGGTGATCGAGCTCAACCAGCCGGCCGGCTGGCTCGACGGCTACAGCGACCATCGTCCCGACATCACGCTTGATCCGCTGAACCTGGCGTACGTGATCTACACCTCCGGCTCCACCGGCAAACCCAAGGGCGCTGGCAACAGTCACGCGGCATTGGTCAATCGCTTGTGCTGGATGCAGCAGGCCTATGGCCTGGACGGCAGCGACGCGGTGTTGCAGAAAACCCCGTTCAGCTTCGACGTGTCGGTGTGGGAATTCTTCTGGCCGCTGATGACCGGAGCCCGACTGGTAGTCGCCGCGCCGGGCGTGCACCGCGATCCGCTGCAACTGATCGAGACCATCAAGCGCCATGGCATCAGCACGCTGCACTTCGTGCCGTCGATGCTGCAAGCGTTCATTCATGAGTCGGGCGTGGAAAGCTGCCAAGGCTTGAAGCGCATCGTTTGCAGCGGTGAAGCGCTGCCGCTGGACGCGCAGCACCAGGTCTTCGCCAAGCTGCCGAACGCCGCGCTCTACAACCTGTACGGCCCGACCGAAGCGGCCATCGATGTGACCCACTGGACCTGTGTCGATGAAGGCGCTGATTGCGTGCCGATCGGTGTACCCATCGCCAACCTGCGTACCCATGTGCTCGACGCCGATCTGTCGCCGGTGCCGTGGGGCGTGGCGGGTGAGTTGTACCTGGGCGGGGCGGGGCTGGCGCGCAGTTATCACCAGCGTCCGGCGCTGACCGCCGAGCGTTTCGTGCCGTGCCCGTTCCATGCCGGCGCACGCCTGTACCGCACCGGTGACCGCGTGCGCCAGCGCGCCGACGGCGTGATCGAATACCTCGGCCGCCTCGATCACCAGGTCAAGTTGCGCGGCCTGCGCATCGAGCTCGGCGAAATCGAAACCCGCCTCATGCAGCACCCGCTGGTGCGCGAGGCCGTGGTGCTGGTCCAGGACGGCAAGCAGCTGGTGGGCTACCTGGTGCTGGAAACCAGCGAGCCGCACGAGCAGTGGCAGCAGGACCTGAAGGCTTGGCTGCTGGCGAGCCTGCCGGAATACATGGTGCCGACCTATCTGATGCCATTGGCCAGATTGCCCGTTACCGCCAACGGCAAGCTCGACCGCAAGGCCCTGCCACAACCGGACGCCGCGCCCCGACAAACATTCGTCGCCCCGCAGGATGCGCTGCAAATCGCCCTGGCCGAAATATGGCAGGACGTACTCGGCGTGGAGCGCGTCGGCCTCGAAGACAATTTCTTCGAGCTGGGCGGCGACTCGATCATTTCCATCCAGGTGGTGAGCCGCGCGCGGCAGGCCGGTATCCGCATTCATCCCCGTGATCTGTTCCAGTACCAGACCGTGCGCAGCCTGGCGCTGGTCGCCACTCGCGCCAGCCAGAGTGCCGTGGATCAGGCGCCAGTCACCGGCAATGCTGTGCTCGGGCCGATCCAGCGGCAGTTCTTCTCCCAGGCGATGCAGGCCCGTGACCACTGGAACCAGTCGCTGTTGCTGACCGCCCGCGAGCCGCTGGATGCACAGCGGCTCGACGCGGCGCTGACCTGCGTCATCAACCACCACGACGCCTTGCGCCTGCGCTTTGTCGAAGGCGCCGACGGTTGGCGGCAGGGCCACGGGCCGCTTGTGCAAAACGCCGATCTTTGGCAACGCGATGCCCGATCCGTTGAAGAGCTCAATGCATTGTGCGACGAGGCGCAACGCAGCCTGAACCTGCAGCACGGTCCGCTGCTGCGCGCCATGCTGGTGAACCTGGCCGACGGGAGCCAGCGGCTGGCGCTGATCATTCATCACCTGGTGGTGGACGGTGTGTCGTGGCGCGTGTTGCTGGAAGATCTGCAGCAAGCCTACGAACAACTGGCGGCGGGCGGCGCCGCCACGTTGCCGGCCAAGACCAGCGCGTTCCAGAGCTGGACCGCGCGGCTGAGTGCCGAAGCGTCGCGCTTCGACGATCAGTTGGCTTATTGGCAAGCCCAGCACCAGGGCGCGGCGGACATTCCTTGTGACCGTCCGCAAGGCGGCCTGCAAAATATCCACGGCGCGAAGATCGAATGGCGCCTGGACGCCGAGCTGACCCGGCAGTTGCTGCAACAGGCCCCAGCGGCCTATCGCACCCAGGTCAACGACCTGTTGCTGACCGCGCTGGCCCGCACCATCAGCCACTGGAGCGGGCAGCCGGGCACGCTGGTGGAACTGGAAGGCCATGGCCGCGAAGAGCTGTTCGACGACATCGACCTGACCCGCACGGTCGGTTGGCTGACCAGCCTGTTCCCGGTGAAGCTCACCGTTGCCGACGACCTCGACGGTTCGATCAAGACCGTCAAGGAGCAACTGCGCGGCGTGCCGGACAAAGGCCTGGGGTATGGCGTGCTGCGGCATCTGGCGGCGCCTTCGGTACAAGCGGCATTGGCCGGTCTGGCGCAACCGCGCATCACCTTCAATTACCTCGGCCAGTTCGACCGTCAGTTCGACGAAACGGCGCTGTTGCTGCCATCCGGTGAAGGCAGTGGAGTCGCCCAGGACCCGACCGCGCCGCTGGCCAACTGGCTGACCGTGGAAGGCCAGGTGCATGGCGGCGAGCTCGCGCTGAGCTGGGGGTTCAGCCGTGAAATGTTCGACAGCGCGACCGTGCAGCAACTGGCCGATCAATACGCCATCGAGCTCAAGACGCTGATTCGACATTGCGTCAGTCTGGCGACGCCGCAAGCGACGCCGTCGGACTTCCCGCTGGCGCAAATCAGCCAGGCGCAGCTCGACCATCTGCCGGTGGCGGCTGGCCAACTCGACGATATCTACCCGCTGTCCCCGATGCAGCAGGGCCTGTTGTTCCACACGCTGTACGAGCAGGCGGCGGGCGAATACGTCAACCAGCTGCGGGTGGACGTGCAGGGCCTGGATGCCGAGCGATTCCGTGCGGCGTGGCAGGCCACCGTCGCCGCGCAAGACATCCTGCGCAGCGGCTTCGTCTGGCAGGGCGAATTGCCGCAGCCGCTGCAGATTGTCCACAGACAGGTGCAGCTGCCGTTCACGGTGCTCGACTGGCGCGAGCGTACCGAGCAGAGCCAGACCCAAGCCCGGGCCCTTGCCGCCCTGGCTGACGCCGAACGCGCGCAAGGTTTCGATCTGAGCCAGGCACCGCTGTTGCGCCTGGTGCTGGTGCAGACCGGCGCCGAGCAGTGGCATCTGATCTACACCCATCACCACATCCTGATGGACGGCTGGAGCAATTCGCAGTTGCTCGGCGAGGTCATGCAGCGCTACAACGGCCACCCGCCGGGCCGCATCGCCGGACGTTATCGCGATTACATCGCCTGGCTGCAACGCCAGGACGGCCAGCTCAGCCAGGACTTCTGGAGCGAGCAACTGGCCGCGCTGCAGGAACCGACCCGGCTCGCCCGCGCGGCTTTGGGTGATGCTGGCCAGAGCGGCCATGGCGATCACTTCCTGACGCTCGATGCGCCGCGCACGAAGGCCCTGGAGACCTTCGCCCGCCGGCAGAAAGTCACCGTCAACACGCTGGTGCAAGCGGCGTGGCTGCTGTTGCTGCAACGCTATACCGGGCACCAGACCGTGGCATTTGGCGCGACCGTCGCCGGGCGGCCGGCGGATCTGCCCGGCATCGAACAACAGGTCGGCCTGTTCATCAACACCCTGCCGGTGATCGGCACGCCGCGCCCCGACCAGACGGTCGGCCAGTGGCTGCAAGCGGTGCAGGCGCAGAACCTGAGCCTGCGGGATTTCGAGCACACACCGTTGGCGGACATCCAGCGTTGGGCCGGGCAGGGTGGCGAGGCGCTGTTCGACAACCTCCTGGTGTTCGAGAACTACCCGATCGCCCAAGCCTTGCAGCAAGGCACCGACAGCGATGTCAACTTTGGCGACGTGGCCAATCTTGAGCAGACCCACTATGCCCTGAGCGTGGCGGTCACCCTCGGTGAACAACTGGCGCTGCATTACAGCTACGAGCGTCGACAGTTTGCCGACGAGGTCATCCACCAGATCAGCGCTCACCTGCTGCACCTGCTTGAGCAATTCAGCCAGGACGCCGAACGCAGCCTGGGCGAAATCGCCTTGGCCAGCGTCGCGGAACACGCGCGGCAACAGGCCGACAATCACCCGCAGCTGTATCCGGTGGACATCGCCGTGCATCAGCGGATCGCCGCGTTGGCGACCGAGCGCCCGCAACGCACGGCGGTGATCTTCAATGGCCGGCACTTCAGCTACGGCGAGATCGACCAACGCGCGAACCAGTTGGCCCATGCCTTGATCGCCCGTGGTGTCGGCGCCGAAACCCGCGTCGGCGTGGCCCTGCCGCGCAGCGAAAGCGTGATCGTCGCGTTGCTGGCGGTGCTCAAGGCCGGCGGCGCCTACGTGCCGTTGGACATCAGTTATCCCCGGGAGCGCCTGGCCTACCTGATGGAAGACGCCGGCCTGGCCTTGTTGATCAGTGACTCGTCGGTGGCGGCGCAATTGCCAGTGGCCGAATCGCTGCCGCTGTTGGAACTGGATCGGATCGATCCGCGCGAGCTGCCGGTCAGTGCGCCGCAGGTGCGACTCGACCCGCAGAACCTTGCCTACGTCATCTACACCTCCGGCTCCACCGGCAATCCCAAGGGCGTCAGCGTGGCCCACGGTCCGCTGGCGATGCACTGCCAGGCCATCGGCGAGCGTTATGAAATGCGCGACAGCGATTGCGAGTTCCATTTCATGTCGTTCGCTTTCGACGGGGCCCACGAGCGCTGGCTCACCAGCCTGACCCACGGCGCCTCGCTGCTGGTTCGCGATGACAGCCTGTGGACTCCCGAACAAACCTACAACGCCATGCGCGAGCACGGCGTGACGGTGGTCGCGTTCCCGCCGGTGTACCTGCAACAACTGGCCGAGCACGCCGAGCGTGAAGGCAACCCGCCGAAAGTGCGCATCTACTGCTTCGGCGGCGACGCGGTGGCCAACGCCAGCTTCGAACGGGTCAAGCGCGCCTTGCAGCCTGAGTACATCATCAACGGCTACGGCCCGACCGAAACCGTGGTCACGCCGTTGATCTGGAAGGCCGGCCGCGAGGTGGCTTGTGGCGCGGCCTACGCGCCGATTGGCAGCCGCATCGGCGACCGCAGTGCCTACGTGCTCGATGCCGACCTGAACCTGCTGCCCCAGGGCATGCCCGGTGAGCTGTACCTCGGCGGCAGCGGCCTGGCCCGGGGTTACCTGAACCGTCCGGGGCTGACCGCCGAGCGTTTTGTCGCCGACCCGTTCAGCGCCGGCGGCTTGCTGTACCGTACCGGCGACCTGGTGCGCCAGCGCGCCGACGGCACCTTCGATTACCTCGACCGTATCGACAACCAGGTGAAGATCCGTGGTTTCCGCATCGAGCTGGGCGAAATCGAAGCCAGCCTGCAAGCCCTCGACGGCGTGCGCGAAGCGGTGGTCGTGGCCCAGGAGGGTGCTGCCGGCAGCGGCAAGCGCCTGGTGGCCTACGTCGTCGCTGATCAACGGGTGCCGGATGACTTCGCAGAGAATTTGCGCGAACAACTCAAGGCGACCTTGCCGGCGCACATGGTCCCGGCCTATCTGCTGTTGCTCGAACGGCTGCCGCTGACCCCCAACGGCAAGCTCGATCGCAAGAACCTGCCCAAGCCCGACGCCAACCAATTGCAGCAAACCTACAAGGCACCGCGCAGCGCGCTGGAGCAGCAACTCGCGGCGATCTGGCAGGACGTGCTCAAGCTTGAGCGAGTGGGCCTGCGGGATAACTTCTTCGAACTGGGCGGCGATTCCATCGTCTCGATCCAGGTGGTCAGCCGCGCCCGGCAGGCCGGGATTCACTTGACGCCCAAGGACCTGTTCCAGCACCAGACGCTTGAGCTGCTGGCGACCGTGGCCCGCCAGGGCGAAGCCGCGCACGTCATCGACCAGGGCCCGGTGACGGGTGAGCTGGCGCTGCTGCCGGTGCAACGCTTGTTCTTCGAGCAAGCGATACCGCAACGTCATCACTGGAACCAGGCGGTGCTGCTCAAGCCGACCGAGCCTCTGGAGGCATCGACTCTGAACCAGGCGCTGAGCGCGCTGGTGTTGCATCACGATGGCCTGCGCTTGAGCTTCACGGAGCAAGGCGAAGGCTGGAGGGCGGCTTACCGTCCTGCGGACGTTCATTGTGAAGACCTGCTCTGGACCGTGGACGCACCTGACGCCTCGGCGTTGCAAAGCATCGCCAACGAAGCCCAGCGCAGCCTCGATCTGCAAGACGGGCCGCTGCTGCGGGCGGTACTGGCGATCTTGGGCGATGGCAGCCAACGTCTGTTGTTGGCGGTGCATCACCTGGTGGTCGATGGCGTGTCGTGGCGGATTTTGTTCGAGGATCTGCAACGCGCCTACCGACAGCTGTCCAGCGGCGCAGCGTTGCAGCTAGCGGACAAAACCACTTCAGCGCAGGTCTGGGCCGAGCGCCTGCAAGACCATGCCCGCAACCCGGCGCTGCAGCAGCAACTGGCCTTCTGGCAGGCCCAGCTCGAGGACATCGATGCGCGCTTGCCGATGGATAATCCACAAGGCGGCCAGCAGAACCGCCTCGCGCTGACCGTGCGTACGCGACTGAACGCCGCACTGACCCGACAACTGCTGCAAGACGCGCCCAAGGCCTATCGCACCCAGGTCAACGACTTGCTGCTGACGGCGCTGGCGCGGGTCATGGTGCGCTGGACCGGCGCCGACAGCGCGCTGATCCAGCTCGAAGGCCACGGCCGCGAAGCGCTGTTCGACGATGTCGACCTGACCCGCACCGTCGGCTGGTTTACCAGCCTGTACCCGGCCCGACTCACGCCGCAGGCCGACCTTGGGAACAGCCTCAAGCAGATCAAGGAACAACTGCGGGCGATTCCCGACAAAGGCCTCGGTTTTGGTGCCTTGGCGCATCTGGCGGATGACGCCACGCGGGCAAGTCTGGCGCGGCTGCCAGCGCCAGGCCTGACCTTCAACTACCTGGGCCAGTTCGACGCCAGCTTCGACGCAGCCGACGGCGCCTTGTTCGTGCCGGCCAACGAAGCGGCCGGCGATGAGCTGGACGCTGAAGCACCGTTGTCGAATGTGCTGGCGTTGAACGGCCAGGTGTTCAATGGCGAACTGAACCTGGGCTGGACCTTCAGCCGCGAGCAGTTCAACGAGGCGACCATCCAGGCCTTGGCCGACGAGTATGCGCTTGAGTTGCAGCAGCTCATCGAGCATTGCTGCCAGGGCGGACATCACGGCGTGACGCCATCGGACTTCCCCCTGGCGAGCCTGAGCCAGCAGCAACTGGACGGGCTGGCGCTGCCGATGGCGCAGATCGTCGACCTGTATCCATTGTCGCCGATGCAGCAAGGCATGCTGTTCCACGGCGTGTATGGCGACGCCACCGACGACTACATCAACCAATTGCGCCTGGACGTGGAAGGGCTGGACCCGCAGCGTTTCCGCCAGGCCTGGCAAGCGGCGGTGGATGCCCACGACATCCTGCGCACGCGGTTCGTCTGGCAAGGGGATTTGCCCGCGCCGGTGCAGGTGGTCAGCAAATACCTGGAGCTGCCTTACAGCGTGCAGGATCTGCGCGGCGATCCGTTGCCTGAGCAGGCCTTGCAGGCCCTGGCCGATGCCGAACGCGAGCAACTGGACCTGAGCGCGCCGGCGCTGATACGCCTGATGATCGTGCGCCTCGACGAGCAGCGTTATCACCTGATCTACAGCCACCACCACATCCTCATGGACGGCTGGAGCAATTCGCAGCTGCTCGGCGAAGTGCTGCAACGCTACAGCGGCCAACCCGTCGCCGTGTCCGGCAGCCGCTACCGCGACTACATCGCCTGGCTGCAACGCCAGGACGCGGCGGCCAGCGAAGCGTTCTGGAAACCGGCGCTGCAGCAGCTGGACGCGCCAACACGACTGGCCGATGCGGTGGCCAAACCGGCCGACACGGGCGCCGGCTACGGCGATCATATGCAGCTTCTGAATGAAGCGCTGACCCGCCGCCTGGAAGCCTTCGCACGCGCCTCGAAAGTCACCGTCAACACGCTGGTGCAAGCGGCGTGGCTGCTGCTGTTGCAGCGCTACACCGGTCGAGAAACGGTAGCCTTCGGCGCGACCGTGGCCGGGCGTCCGGCGGATTTGCCCGGCATCGAGCAGCAGATCGGTCTGTTCATCAACACCTTGCCAGTGATCGCCAGCCCTCGGGCCGAGCAATCCCTGGACAGTTGGCTGCAAGCGGTGCAGGCGCAGAACCTGGCCCTGCGCGAGTTCGAGCACACCGCGTTGCTCGACATCCAGCGCTGGGCCGGGCAGGGCGGCGACGCGCTGTTCGACAGCCTGCTGGTGTTCGAGAACTATCCGATCGCCCAGACGTTGGAGCAGGGCGCGCCGGACGGTTTGCGCTTTGGCTCGCCGGTGACTCAGGAGCAGACCAACTATCCGTTGACGCTGCTGGTGGGGTTGGAGCGGCAGTTGTCGCTGCACATGAGTTATCAGCGGGCGAGCTTCTCGGCCGCTACGGTTGAGCGGCTGGCGGCGCATCTGGCGCAGTTGCTTGGGCAGATGAGCGCCAATGGCGAGCGCTGCCTGGGTGAACTGTCGATGCTGGAATTCGATGAGCATCAACGTTTGACCCATGACTGGAACCCGGTCGATGCGCCGTTCGAACAAGACCTGTGCATCCACCAACTGATCGCCCGCCAAGCGCAATCTACTCCTGACGCATTGGCGGTCACCTTCGCCAACACGCGCCTGAGCTACAGCGAACTCGACGGCCGGGCCAATCGCCTGGCCCACAAGCTCATCGAACTGGGCGTCGGCCCGGAAGTGCGGGTGGGCGTGGCGATGCCGCGTTCCGAGCGATTGCTGATCGCCTTGCTGGCGGTGCTCAAGGCCGGCGGCACGTACGTGCCGCTGGACCCGGATTACCCGGCCGAACGCATGGCCTACATGCTTGAGGACAGTCGCGCACGGGTGTTGCTGACCGAGCAGGCGGTGGCGCAGACGCTGACGGTTCCGGCCGAGACGCAAGTGTTGATGCTCGATCAGCTCGACCTTTCACGTTATCTACTGAGTGCGCCCGTTACAGGCGTCACCCCAGACAACCTCGCCTACGTCATCTACACCTCCGGTTCCACCGGCAAGCCCAAGGGCGTGGCCATCGCCCACCGAAACGTCCTGGCGCTGATCGACTGGTCCAGAACCGTCTACAGCCGCGACGACATCCAGGGCGTACTCGCTTCCACCTCGGTGTGCTTCGACCTGTCGGTATGGGAGCTGTTTGTCACCCTCGCCAACGGCGGCTCGCTGATCATCGCCCGCAACGCCCTGGAACTGCCGCACCTGCCGGCCCGCGACCAGGTGCGCCTGATCAACAGCGTGCCTTCGGCGATCGCCGCGTTGCAGCGCAGCGGCGAGATCCCGCACAGCGTGCGCATCATCAACCTGGCCGGTGAGCCGCTGAAGCAGAGTCTGGTGGATGCCCTCTACCCGACACCTATCACCTGTGGGAGCGAGCTTGCTCGCGATAGCGGTGGGTCAGTCGATGAGGGGCTAACTGCCAGGACGCCATCGCGAGCAAGCTCGCTCCCACAGGTGGTGGGTGCACAGGTCGGTGGGGTTGAGCATGTTTATGACCTGTATGGCCCCTCGGAAGACACCACCTATTCCACCTGGACCCGCCGCACCGCCGGCGGTACGGCGAACATCGGCCGCCCGCTCAAGCACACCGCCAGCTACCTGCTGGACGCCAACCTGCAAGCGGTGCCGCAAGGCGTCTCGGCGGAGCTGTACCTGAGCGGCGCGGGCATCACCCGGGGTTACCTCGGGCGTGCGGCGATGACCGCCGAAAAATACGTGCCGAACCCGTTCTCGACCACCGGCGAACGCCTGTATCGCACCGGCGACCTGTGCCGCTATCGCGCCGATAGCGTGCTCGAGTACCAAGGCCGACTCGACCATCAGGTGAAGATCCGCGGCTTCCGCATCGAGATGGGGGAAATCGAGGCGCGGCTGTTGCAGCAAGCCGAGGTAAACGACGTCGCCGTGCTGGCCCAGGAAGGGCCGGGCGGCCAGCAGTTGGTGGCTTATGTGGTTGCCCCGGCGCTGCAGCAGGACGCTAAAACGCTGCGCGACCAGATCAAGGCACACCTGCCGGACTACATGATCCCGGCCCACTGGCTGTTCCTCGATCACCTGCCACTGACCCCCAACGGCAAGCTCGACCGCAAGGCCTTGCCGGGCATCGAAACCGGGCGCTCAGAAAACGCCTACGAAGCACCGGTCAGCGACCTTCAACAGCAAGTCGCAGCGATCTGGGCCCAGGTGCTCACCGTCGAGCGCGTGGGCCTGCACGATCATTTCTTCGAGCTGGGCGGCCACTCGTTGCTGGCGGTCACCGCCGTTTCGCGCATGGCTCTCGAACTGGGGCTGAGCCTGACCCCGCAGCTGCTATTTCAGCACCCCGTCCTGAAGGATTTCGTCGCCCGACTCGACTGCGGCGACGGGCCGATCAACGAACAGAAACTGAACAAGCTGGACGCCCTGCTTGATGAAATGGAGGAAGTCTGATGGACAAGAGTGTTGCTTTGAGGGTTGCCAAGCGCTTTATCACTCTGCCGCTGGACAAACGCCGGCTGTACCTGGAAAAGATGCTGGAAGAGGGCGTCTCGCCGGCCAACCTGCCGATCCCCGAGGTGCGTTCCGGGTTTGAACATCTGCCGCTGTCCTACGCCCAGGAGCGCCAGTGGTTTCTCTGGCAGATGGACCGCCACAGCTCGGCTTACCACATCCCCAGCGCCCTGCGCCTCAAAGGGCAACTGGACGTGCCGGCGCTGGAGCGCAGCTTCAATGCCGTGGTCGAGCGCCACGAAAGCTTGCGCACCACGTTCGCCGAGCACGGCGAGCAAACCGAGCAAATCATTCATCAACATATGCCCTTGAGCATCGCGGTCGAGGCGCTGCCCGCCGGTTCGCCGGCCAGCCAGGACGAACGTATCAAGGCCTGCGTCGAAGGTGAAACCGCGCGTCCGTTCGATCTGCGCCAAGGGCCGTTGCTGCGGGTTTCGCTGTTGAAAGTTGCCGAAGACGACCATGTGCTGGTGCTCATCCAGCACCACATCATTGCCGATGGCTGGTCGATGCAGGTGCTGGTGGATGAGCTGGTCCGGCACTACGCCGCCGACATCGGCGGCCAGCCGCTGGCCTTGCCGGATCTGCCGGTGCAATACGCTGATTATGCGATCTGGCAACGGCACTGGCTGGAGGCCGGCGAGCGTGAGCGTCAATTGGCCTATTGGGTCCAGACCCTCGGTGACGAACAACCGGTGCTTGAACTGCCGTTTGATCATCCGCGCCCGCCGGTGCAGAGCTTTCGTGGCGCGCGCCTGGATTTGACCCTGGGCGCGGAACTGGCCACCGCGCTCAAGCAACTGGCCCAGCGTGAAGGCGCCAGTCTGTTCATGGTCCTACTGGCCTCGTTCCAGGCGCTCCTGCACCGCTACAGCGGGCAACCGCAGATCCGCGTGGGCGTGCCGACGGCCAACCGCAACCGGGTCGAGACCGAAGGGCTGATCGGCTTTTTCGTCAACACCCAGGTACTCAGTGCCGACGTTGAGGGGCAACTGCCGTTTGATCAGTTGCTCGCCCAGGTCAAGCAGTCGGCCATGGCGGCCCAGGCCCATCAGGACTTGCCATTCGAGCAATTGATCGAGGCCCTGCAACCTGAGCGTAGCCTCAGCCACAGCCCGATCTTCCAGGTCATGTTCAACCACCAGAACGCCGACGCCACTCGAAGCCGGCAGATGCACCTGCCGCAACTGCAGGTCGAGGACCTGGTATGGGAAGGGCGTACCGCCCAGTTCGACTTGACCCTGGGCACCTATGAGACCGCGCAGGGCATCGCTGCGGAACTGACCTACGCCACCGACCTGTTCGACGCGCCGACCATCGAGCGCCTGGCCGGGCACTGGCAGAACCTGCTGCACGGCATCGTCGATGCGCCACGCCAGCGTATTGGCGAACTGCCGCTGCTCGACTCGGCGCAACAGCAACTCACGCAGCAGCAATGGCTGCGGGTGGCCGACCACACTGACGAAGCCGTTTGCGTGCACCAGCACATTGCCGAACAGGTGCGCCGCAACCCCGAGGCGCTGGCGCTGACCATCGACGACCAGGCCCTGAGCTACGCACAACTGGACGCGCGCGCCAACCAACTGGCCCATCGCCTGATCGACCTGGGCGTGATGCCCGGCCAATTGGTGGGCATCGCGGTGGAGCGCAGCGTCGAGATGATTGTCGGCCTGCTGGCGATCCTCAAGGCCGGCGCCGCCTATGTGCCGCTGGATCCGGCGTACCCCGAGGATCGCCTGGCCTACATGATCGAGGACAGCGGCATCGGACTGCTGCTGACCCAGGCCCGTTTGCAGGCTCGCTTACCGATCCCGCCAAGTCTTCAGACGCTGTTGCTGGACCAGCCGGACGCCGCCCTGCAAGCAGCCCCGCAAACCTGCCCGGTGGTGCCGCTGACTGGCGAACACCTGGCCTACGTCATCTACACCTCCGGTTCCACCGGCAAGCCCAAGGGCGTGATGGTGCGCCATGGCGCCCTGAGCAATTTCATCCACAGCATGATCGCCGAGCCGGGTCTCGTGCCCGGCGACCGCATGCTGTCATTGACGACGTTCTCTTTCGATATTTTCGGCCTGGAAATCTACGGACCTCTGTCGGCCGGGGCCAGCGTGGTGCTGACCGGCCAGAACGTGCACCAGGACCCGCAAGCGGTGCTGGCGCTGATCGAACGACACGCTGTCAGCGTGCTGCAAGCCACGCCGTCGAGCTGGCGCATGTTGCTCGATCACGAGCAGGCTTCGCTGCTGGCCGGGCGGACCTTCCTCTGCGGCGGCGAAGCGTTGCCGCTGGAACTGGCGCAGCGCTTGCTGGCGCTTTCGCCGAACGTCTGGAACCTCTACGGCCCGACCGAAACCACCATCTGGTCGGCGCTGCATCCGCTGAGCCCGGAGCGCGACCGTCCGTTCCTCGGTAAACCGCTGGACAACACCGCGCTGTACATCGTCGGCAGCGACCTGAGCCTCAATCCGCCCGGTGCGCCGGGGGAGCTGCTGATCGGTGGCGCCGGCCTGGCCCGTGGTTATTTCCAGCGTCCGGCGCTGACCGCCGAACGCTTCGTGCCGGACCCGTTTTCCGCCACGGGCGAGCGCCTGTACCGCACCGGCGACCTGTGCCGTTATCGCGCCGAAGGCGTGGTCGAGTACCTCGGCCGGATCGACCATCAGGTGAAGATCCGCGGCCTGCGTATCGAGCTGGGGGAAATCGAAGCCGCGCTGCTGGCCCAGGACCGCGTGCGCGAAACCGTGGTGGTGGCCCACGAAGGCCCGACCGGCGCGCAATTGGTGGCTTATGTGGTGCCCGCCAGCGGCGCAGTGCCGGCGCCGGACGCGCCGTTGCGCACCGCACTCAAGGCGGCCCTCAAGGCGCAGTTGCCGGAATACATGGTGCCGGCGCACCTGTTGTTCCTGGCGCAACTGCCGCTGACGCCCAACGGCAAGATCGATCGCAAGGCTTTGCCAGCGCCTGAAGCCAGCGATTTGCAGCAGGCCTACGTGGCGCCGCGCAGTGAGGTCGAGCAACAGGTCGCGGCAATCTGGCAGGACGTGCTCAAGCTTGAACGCGTGGGGCTGGAAGACAATTTCTTCGAACTGGGCGGGCATTCGCTGCTGGTGACCCAGGTGGTCTCGCGGGTCCGTCGGGTGCTCGGCATCGAAGTGCCGCTGCGCAGCCTGTTCGAACACAGCACGTTGCAGGCGTTCGTCGCCGCCTTCGATACCACGACAGGCGAACAGGCCCCGGCCATGACGCCGGCGCCTCGCGACGCGCCGTTGCCGTTGTCCTTTGCCCAGGAGCGCCAGTGGTTCCTCTGGAAAATGGACCCCGACGGCGCCGCCTACAACATACCGACCGCGTTGCGCATGCGCGGCGCATTGGACAAGGACGCGCTGCGCAAGAGCTTTGCCGCACTGGTCCAGCGCCACGAAAGCTTGCGCACCGCATTCGTGGAAGAGGATGGACGCACCTGCCAGGTCATTTGTGAGCAGGGCGAAGTCGACTACACCGAGCAGCGTCTGGAAGGGCGCGATATCCAGGCCTTCCTCGGGCAGCAGACGCAACGCCCGTTCGATCTGCTGAATGACGCGCTGCTGCGCGTGGCGCTGTTGGAAGTGGCCGAGGAAGATCACCTGCTGGTGCTGACGCTGCATCACATCGTCTCCGACGGCTGGTCGTTGCAGGTGATGGTCGATGACCTGATGAGCCTGTACTCGGCTTTCGTCCAAGGTCAACCGGCACAGCTGCCGCCCTTGGCGGTGCAATATGCCGACTACGCGGTCTGGCAGCGGCAATGGATGGCGGCCGGTGAGCGGGACCGCCAACTGGCCTATTGGTCGACGCAACTGGGCGGCGAACAGCCGCTGCTGGAGCTGCCCACCGACCACCCGCGCCCAGCGCAACAAAGCCTGCGCGGCGCACGCCTGCCGATCGTGCTGGATCGCGCCTTGAGCGATGACCTCAAGGCCTTGGCCCGGCAAGAAAACGTCACGCTGTTCGTGCTGTTGCTCGGCTCGTTCCAGGCATTGCTGCATCGCTACAGCGGCCAGGCCGACATCCGCGTCGGCGTGCCGATCGCCAACCGCCAACGGCTGGAAACCGAGCGCTTGATCGGGTTCTTCGTCAACACCCAGGTCCTGCGCAGCGAATTCCCCGGCGACCTGACCGGCGCCGCTTTGCTGCAACAGCTCAAACAGACGGCCATGGCCGCGCAGATGCATCAGGACCTGCCCTTCGAGCAACTGGTGGATGCCCTGCAGCCGCAGCGCAACCTGAGCCACAGCCCGCTGTTCCAGGCGATGTTCAACCACCGCAACGAAACCGCCTCGGTGTTTGCCAAGGCCTTGCCGGGGCTCGACGTCGAACCCGTAGGCTGGACGCAGCGCACCGCGCAATTCGACCTGAGCCTGGACACCGTCGAAAGTCCCCAGGGCCTGCACGCTGCCCTGACCTACGCCACCGACCTGTTCGAGCCGGCGACCATCGAACGCATGGCCGGGCATTGGCTCAACCTGTTGCGCAGCCTGGTGCAGGACCTGCACCGCCCGGTGGCGCAATGGTCGCTGCTGGACGAGGACGAGCGTCGGCACATGCTCATCGACTGGAACGCCACGGCGCGGCAATACCCGCTTGAGCGCAGCGTCCAGGCGCTGATCGAGGAACAGATACGCCGGACCCCGGATGCGCCTGCGCTGGTCTTCGGCGAGCAGCGCCTGAGCTACCGTGAGCTCAACGCCCGGGCCAACCGTCTGGCCCATCGCTTGATCGACCTGGGCGTCGGCCCCGATGTGCTGGTGGGCATCGCCGTGGAACGTTCGGTGGAGATGGTGCTCGGGCTGTTGGCGATCCTCAAGGCCGGCGGCGCCTACGTGCCGTTGGACCCTGAGTACCCGCAGGATCGCCTGGCCTATATGTTCGAAGACAGCGGCATCGGTTTGCTGCTGACCCAGCAACACCTGCTTGATGCCTTGCCGATCCCGCAAGGACTGCGCAGTCTGCTACTGGACCTGCCCGCTGAGGAGTCGCATGCCAGTCGTGAGGAGAATCCCGACGTCAAGGTTCACGGCGAAAACCTGGCCTATGTCATCTACACCTCCGGTTCCACCGGCAAGCCCAAGGGCGCGGGCAATCGCCATTGCGCCCTGGTCAACCGCTTGTGCTGGATGCAGCAGGCCTATGGCCTCGATGCGACTGACAGTGTGTTGCAAAAAACGCCGTTCAGTTTCGACGTGTCGGTGTGGGAATTCTTCTGGCCGCTGCTGACCGGCTCGACGCTGGTGGTGGCTGCGCCGGGGGCCCATCGCGACCCGGCGCAACTGATCGAGCTGATCACCGCGCAGCGCATCACCACGCTGCACTTCGTACCGTCGATGCTCCAGGCGTTCGTGCAGGACCCGCGGGTCGCCGAATGCACCAGCCTCAAGCGGATCGTCTGCAGTGGTGAAGCGCTGCCGGTGGATGCCCAGCAGCAGGTGTTCGCCAAACTGCCGGATGCCAGTCTGTACAACCTCTACGGCCCGACCGAGGCGGCCATCGACGTGACCCACTGGACCTGCGTCGAGGAGGGCCGCGACAGCGTGCCGATCGGACAGCCGATCGCCAACCTTGGCACCTACATTCTCGACGATGAGCTGTCGCCGGTACCGGTCGGGGTGATCGGCGAGCTGTACCTGGCGGGCGAAGGGCTGGCGCGCGGTTACCATCGGCGCGCGGCGTTGACCGCCGAACGGTTCGTCACCGCGCCGTTCGGCGCTGGCCAGCGCTTGTATCGCACCGGCGACCTGGCACGTTATCGGGCCGATGGCGTGATCGAATACGCCGGGCGAATGGACCATCAGGTGAAAATCCGTGGCCTGCGCATCGAGTTGGGCGAAATCGAAGCGCGTCTGGCCGAACACGAGGCGGTACGCGAAACCGTGGTCCTGGCCCAGGACGGCACGTTGCTGGTGGCCTACGTGGTGCCGGCGCGCGCCGAGCTGCTGGCCGCCGATGACGCCGTTCGCCAGGCGCTGCAAGTGCGCCTCAGGGAACATCTGAGCCAGTCCTTGCCCGACTACATGGTGCCGCAACACTGGGTGTGGCTGGAAAAAATGCCGGTCAGCCCCAACGGCAAGCTTGAGCGCAAGGCTCTGCCGAAGGCCGATCCGAGCGCCAGCCCGAAGAGCTACAGTGCCCCGGTCACCGTCGTGGAAAACACTTTGGCCGCGATCTGGCAAAGCGTGCTCGGGCGCGAACGCGTAGGGCGGACCGACAATTTCTTCGAGCTGGGCGGCGATTCGATCATTTCCATCCAGGTGGTGAGTCGCGCCCGTCAGGCCGGGATTCATTTCAGTCCCAAGGACCTGTTCCTGCACCAGACCATCCAGGGCCTCGCCGGGGTGGCAACGACCGGAGACAACGGGCCGGTCATCGATCAGGGCCCGGTGGTCGGGCAGACGGTATTGCTGCCGTTCCAGCAGTTGTTTTTCGAACAAGCCATGGCCGAGCCTCATCATTGGAACCAGTCGGTGTTGCTCAAAAGCTTGCGCGCCGTGGATGCCGCGCATCTGGAGCAGGCGTTGCAGGCCCTGGTCGAGCATCACGATGCGTTGCGCCTGGCCTTCGTCTGCGAGGCAGGCACCTGGACCGCGCGCCACAATACCCTGGCCGAACAGCGTACGTTCTGGCAGCGCTCGCCGCTGTTGTGGACCGCCGAGGTGGCCGATGCGCCGGCCCTTGAACGCTTGGCCGAACAAGCCCAACGCAGCCTCGACCTGCAAGAAGGCACGCTGCTGCGCGGGGTGCTGGCGAGCCTGGCCGACGGCAGCCAGCGACTGTTGCTGGTGATCCATCACCTGGTGGTGGACGGCGTGTCCTGGCGTGTTCTGCTGGAGGACCTGCAACAGGCGTACGAGCAATTGCAGGCCGGCCAGACGCCAGCGTTACCAGCCAAGACCACTGCTGCGCAGACCTGGGCGCAGCGGTTGCAGGCTCATGCAGGCAGCGCGACGTTGCAGTCCCAGCTGAAGTATTGGCAAGAGCAACTGCAAGGCGCCGGTCAGGACTTGCCTTGCGACCGTCCAGAGGGCGATGTGCGCAGGTGCCACGCGACCCAGGTCCAGACGCGACTGGACAAGGACCAGACCCGACGCCTGTTGCAGCAAGCGCCGGCGGCTTATCGCACCCAGGTCAACGACCTGCTGTTGACCGCGCTGGCGCGGGTGATTGGCCGTTGGACTTCCCAGGCCTCGACCTTGATTCAATTGGAGGGCCATGGCCGTGAGGCGCTGTTCGAGGATGTGGACCTGAGCCGCAGCGTCGGTTGGTTCACCAGCCTGTTCCCGGTGCGCCTGACCCCGACGGCCACCACCGAAGGTTCGATCAAGGCGATCAAGGAGCAACTGCGGGCGATCCCAGACAAAGGGCTCGGCTTCGGCGTGTTGCGTTACCTGGGCGATGAACCGACGCGGCGCACCCTCGCGGCGCTGCCCGTGCCGCGCATCACCTTCAACTACCTGGGCCAGTTCGACAGCGGCTTTGCCGACGACGCCGACGGCCTGTTTGTCCCGGCCAGCGAATCGGCGGGCGCGGCGCAGAGTCCGTTGGCGCCGCTGGACAACTGGCTGACGCTCAACGGCAGCGTCTATGCCGGCGAGTTGAGCATCGACTGGACGTTCAGCTCGCAGATGTTCGACGAAGCGACGATCCAGGCGCTGGCCGAGGATTACGCCGGGGAATTGCAGACGCTGATCGACCACTGTTGCGAGCCGCGGCACCACGGGTTCACGCCGTCGGACTTCGCCCTGGCCGGATTGCAACAGCAACAGTTGGACGCCTTGCCGCTGGTGGCGCGCGACGTGGAGGACATCTATCCGCTGTCGCCGATGCAGCAGGGCATGCTGTTCCACACGTTGTACGAGCAGCAGGCCGGCCACTACATCAACCAGATGCGCGTGGATGTCGAAGGGCTGGACGTCGAGCGCTTCCGCCAGGCCTGGCAAGCGGCGACCGACGCCCACGACGTGCTGCGCAGCGGTTTTGTCTGGGAGGGTGATTTCAAGCGTGCATTGCAGGTGGTGCACAAGCGCGTGGAGGTCGCGTTGCAGCTGCATGACGCACGTACGCAGGCTGACCTGCCTGAGCACCTGAACGCCCTCGCAACGGCCCAGCGCGAGCAAGGATTTGCCCTGGATGCGGCGCCGTTGTTGCGGTTGGTGGTGGTGCGCGTGGCGGACGAACGTTATCACTTGATCTACACCTGCCATCACATCCTCATGGACGGCTGGAGCAACTCGCAGCTCCTCGGCGAAGTGTTGCAACGCTACAGCGGTCAATCCGTCGCCGTGTCCGGCAGCCGCTACCGCGACTACATCGCCTGGCTGCAACGCCAGGACGCGGCGGCCAGCGAAGCGTTCTGGAAACCGGCGCTGCAGCAGCTGGACGCGCCAACACGACTGGCCGATGCGGTGGCCAAACCGGCCGACACGGGCGCCGGCTACGGCGATCATATGCAGCTTCTGAATGAAGCGCTGACCCGCCGCCTGGAAGCCTTCGCACGCGCCTCGAAAGTCACCGTCAACACGCTGGTGCAAGCGGCGTGGCTGCTGCTGTTGCAGCGCTACACCGGTCGAGAAACGGTAGCCTTCGGCGCGACCGTGGCCGGGCGTCCGGCGGATTTGCCCGGCATCGAGCAGCAGATCGGTCTGTTCATCAACACCTTGCCAGTGATCGCCAGCCCTCGGGCCGAGCAATCCCTGGACAGTTGGCTGCAAGCGGTGCAGGCGCAGAACCTGGCCCTGCGCGAGTTCGAGCACACCGCGTTGCTCGACATCCAGCGCTGGGCCGGGCAGGGCGGCGACGCGCTGTTCGACAGCCTGCTGGTGTTCGAGAACTATCCGATCGCCCAGACGTTGGAGCAGGGCGCGCCGGACGGTTTGCGCTTTGGCTCGCCGTGACTCAGGAGCAGACCAACTATCCGTTGACGCTGCTGGTGGGGTTGGAGCGGCAGTTGTCGCTGCACATGAGTTATCAGCGGGCGAGCTTCTCGGCCGCTACGGTTGAGCGGCTGGCGGCGCATCTGGCGCAGTTGCTTGGGCAGATGAGCGCCAATGGCGAGCGCTGCCTGGGTGAACTGTCGATGCTGGAATTCGATGAGCATCAACGTTTGACCCATGACTGGAACCCGGTCGATGCGCCGTTCGAACAAGACCTGTGCATCCACCAACTGATCGCCCGCCAAGCGCAATCTACTCCTGACGCATTGGCGGTCACCTTCGCCAACACGCGCCTGAGCTACAGCGAACTCGACGGCCGGGCCAATCGCCTGGCCCACAAGCTCATCGAACTGGGCGTCGGCCCGGAAGTGCGGGTGGGCGTGGCGATGCCGCGTTCCGAGCGATTGCTGATCGCCTTGCTGGCGGTGCTCAAGGCCGGCGGCACGTACGTGCCGCTGGACCCGGATTACCCGGCCGAACGCATGGCCTACATGCTTGAGGACAGTCGCGCACGGGTGTGCTGACCGAGCAGGCGGTGGCGCAGACGCTGACGGTTCCGGCCGAGACGCAAGTGTTGATGCTCGATCAGCTCGACCTTTCACGTTATCTACTGAGTGCGCCCGTTACAGGCGTCACCCCAGACAACCTCGCCTACGTCATCTACACCTCCGGTTCCACCGGCAAGCCCAAGGGCGTGGCCATCGCCCACCGAAACGTCCTGGCGCTGATCGACTGGTCCAGAACCGTCTACAGCCGCGACGACATCCAGGGCGTACTCGCTTCCACCTCGGTGTGCTTCGACCTGTCGGTATGGGAGCTGTTTGTCACCCTCGCCAACGGCGGCTCGCTGATCATCGCCCGCAACGCCCTGGAACTGCCGCACCTGCCGGCCCGCGACCAGGTGCGCCTGATCAACAGCGTGCCTTCGGCGATCGCCGCGTTGCAGCGCAGCGGCGAGATCCCGCACAGCGTGCGCATCATCAACCTGGCCGGTGAGCCGCTGAAGCAGAGTCTGGTGGATGCCCTCTACCCGACACCTATCACCTGTGGGAGCGAGCTTGCTCGCGATAGCGGTGGGTCAGTCGATGAGGGGCTAACTGCCAGGACGCCATCGCGAGCAAGCTCGCTCCCACAGGTGGTGGGTGCACAGGTCGGTGGGGTTGAGCATGTTTATGACCTGTATGGCCCCTCGGAAGACACCACCTATTCCACCTGGACCCGCCGCACCGCCGGCGGTACGGCGAACATCGGCCGCCCGCTCAAGCACACCGCCAGCTACCTGCTGGACGCCAACCTGCAAGCGGTGCCGCAAGGCGTCTCGGCGGAGCTGTACCTGAGCGGCGCGGGCATCACCCGGGGTTACCTCGGGCGTGCGGCGATGACCGCCGAAAAATACGTGCCGAACCCGTTCTCGACCACCGGCGAACGCCTGT
The DNA here is from genome assembly GCF_030687895.1 of Pseudomonas sp. FP198. Classification (NCBI taxonomy): domain Bacteria; kingdom Pseudomonadati; phylum Pseudomonadota; class Gammaproteobacteria; order Pseudomonadales; family Pseudomonadaceae; genus Pseudomonas; species Pseudomonas sp. FP198. The sequence goes on along the minus strand of NZ_CP117452.1, from coordinate 3,977,130 downwards.
ATCGCACCGGCGACCTGTGCCGCTATCGCGCCGATAGCGTGCTCGAGTACCAAGGCCGACTCGACCATCAGGTGAAGATCCGCGGCTTCCGCATCGAGATGGGGGAAATCGAGGCGCGGCTGTTGCAGCAAGCCGAGGTAAACGACGTCGCCGTGCTGGCCCAGGAAGGGCCGGGCGGCCAGCAGTTGGTGGCTTATGTGGTTGCCCCGGCGCTGCAGCAGGACGCTAAAACGCTGCGCGACCAGATCAAGGCACACCTGCCGGACTACATGATCCCGGCCCACTGGCTGTTCCTCGATCACCTGCCACTGACCCCCAACGGCAAGCTCGACCGCAAGGCCTTGCCGAGCATCGAAACCGGATCATCGCAGGGCGGTTACGAGGCGCCGGCCAACGAGCTGGAGCACCGGATCGCCGGCATCTGGCAAGAAGTGCTGGAAGTGCAACAGGTCGGGCGCAACGACCATTTCTTCGAGCGCGGCGGTCACTCCTTGCTGGCGACGCAGGCCGTCTCCCGGCTGCGCAAGCTGACGCGTTATCCGCTGAGCCTGCGCGACCTGTTCGACCATCCGCAACTCAAGGCACTGGCCGCGCTGATGAGCGAGACCGGCGACGGCGCGGAGCGGGCCGGCGATTCCAGCCAGGTCCGACTCAAGGCCCATGGGCCACGGCAATCGGCACCGCTGTCGCTGGTGCAGCGGCGGTTGTGGATCGCCGAGCAGTTGGCTGGCGGCACCTCCGCCTATGGCATGCCCATGGCGCTGCGGTTGTGCGGCGAGTTGTCGGTCGAGCGGCTGATGAGCAGCTTCGCCGAAGTGACACGCCGTCACGCCGTGCTGCGCACCGCGTATGTCCAGGATGACGAAGGCGATCCGCTGGCGCTGATTGCCGACGAGGTCCGGCTGGATTTCCCGCTGGTCGATCTGTCCGAGTTGTCGCCCGGTGCCCGGCAGGAACAAGTGGCCCAGGCGATCCTGGACAACGCCAGTACGCCGATTGACCTGGAGCAGGCGCCACTGCTGCGCGGGCGGATCCTGCGCCTGGGGCCGACCGAGCACGTGTTGTTGTACGCCATGCACCACATCATTTCCGATGGCTGGTCGATGGGGCTGTTGATCAATGAATTGGTGCAGATCTACGGAGCGTCCCTGCGCGGCGAGCCCATGCCGCTGGCGCCGCTGGAGGTCCAGTACCACGACTTCGCCTTGTGGCAGCAGGCGCTGGAAGACCAGGGCGTGCTGGCGCGCCAGGGCGATTATTGGAAGCAGCGGCTCGACGGTTACCACGGGCGTCTTGATTTGCCTTTGGATAATCCGCGCGGCCAGACGGCCTCCTATGCGGGCGATGCGCTGCAGTTCGAGCTGCCTGCCGGGCTGAGCGCGGCGTTGCGCCGGGTGTCGAGCGCGGCCGGCGTCACGCTGTACAGCACGTTGCTGGCGTCGTTCCAGGTGTTGTTGCATCGCCTCTGCGACGCGCAGGATCTTGTCGTTGGCGCTGACGTGGCCGGACGCGAACAACCCGAGCTGGAGCGCCTGATCGGTTTCTTCGTCAACGTCCTGCCGTTGCGTTCGCGCTTTGCCGCCGATGTGGCCTTCAGCCGGTTCCTGGCACAGACCCAGGATCACCTGCTCGGTGCGCTGGAGCATCAGGACCTGCCGTTCGACCAGATCGTCGAGGCCGCGGGCGTGCCGCGGCACAAGGGCATGAACCCGTTGTTGCAGGTGCTGTTCGTGATGAACAACGTGCCGGTGCGCACGCGTTCCATGGCCGGCTTGAGCGTCGAGTTCCTGCCGGCGCTGCAGAACCATTCTAAATTCGACATGGCATTGTTCGTTGACGAAGAAGAAGGGCAGTTGCGCGGTAATTGGCAATTCGCCACAAGCTTGTTCGGACAAGAGCGCATCCAGTACCTGATCCGGGCCTGGACGGCCCTGTTGGAACAGATCGTCGCTGATCAGGACATTCAATTGGGAGCTATCAGCATGCCAGTCGACAACGTGGCGACAGCCGCCACGCCTGCCAACGTCCCGGGGCCCAAGGCCGACAAACTGGGCAAGTTTCTCAAGCGTTCGGCGACCCCGGCCGCGCGGCCACGTCCGGCGTTGGTGCGCGAATCGCTGGTGGCGGCGCCCCAGCGTTTCCCGCTGATGCTGGAGCCCGGCGAGCCGCACCTGGACGTCATCGAGTGGATCCGCCAGAACCGGCCATTGATCGAGCAGAAGCTGGCCGAGCACGCCGGCATCCTTTTCCGTGGCTTCGAACTGGACGGTATCCAGGGCTTCGAAGCGTTCGCCGAAGCCATCCAGCCGGGGCTGTACGGCCAGTACGGCGACCTGCCGAAGAAGGAAGGCGGCAAGAACACCTACCGTTCCACGCCGTACCCGGAACGCAAGATGATCCTGTTCCACAACGAGAGCTCCCACCAGGACCGCTGGCCGCGCAAGCAGATGTTCTATTGCGAGCAGGCCGCACCCGTGGGCGGCGCGACCCCGGTAGTGGACTGCCGCCTGATGTACGAAAAGCTGCCGGCGGACCTTCGCGAAAAGTTCGAAGACAAGGGCTTGCTGTACGTGCGTACCTTCACCGACAAACTCGACGTGTCGTGGCAGCACTTCTTCAAGACCGAGGATCGCCTTGAAGTGGAGGCCCGCTGCCGGGCCGGCGGCATCCAGTGGCGCTGGCTCGATAACGATGAGCTGCAGACCCGCACGCCGGGGCCGGCGGTCATCACGCACCCGATCACCGGGGAAAAATCCTTCTTCAACCAGGTGCAGCTGCACCACATCCATTGGCTGGAGCCGGACGTGCGCCAGGACCTGTTGTCGATGTACGGCCTGGAGCGGATGCCCCGGCACGTGTACTACGGCGACGGCACACCGATCGAAGACGAGGTGATGGCGCGTATCGGTGAGTTGTACGAAGCCTGCGCGGTGCGTTTCGACTGGCACAAAGGTGACGTGATCCTGTTGGACAACATGCTCGTGGCCCACGCCCGCGACCCGTACGAGGGACCGCGCAAGATCGTCGTCGCCATGGGCGATATGTACGACCACGCCAGCCTGGAGCGTCCAGCGGGCGCCGGGCGATCGGTCCGTGGCGCATTCAATACCGAGGAAAGCGGAGCATGAACGAGGTGACGATGGACACGCAGGAAGCGGGTTTCGCCCTGACGCCCGAGCAGCAACGGGCACTTGAGCAACTGTCGGGCACGGTGACCTGTGGCGAGGCCTTGCGTTGGCTGAGCGTGGTCATCGACGGTGATCTCGACCCGCAGCGATTGCAGGTCGCCTTCGACACGCTGGTGGCACAGCAGCCGATGTTGCTCGCGCGACTGACCAAGGTCGGCGGTTTCCACGGTTTGCGTCAGGTGGCCCATGCGGGACGCTTCCCACTGACGATACAGGCCAGCGAACAACCGGCCGAGGAAGTCCGGGCGCAGATCAGCGAGACGCTCGGCCGGGCTTTTGTGCTCGGCGAATCGGCCAGTGCCCAGGCTGTGCTTTATCGCCTGGCGTCGCGGCAATGGCAATTGCTGCTGGGCGTCGCCCGCCACAGCGCGGATGCGCCGTCGATGAGCCTGCTGCTTGAACAGCTACGGCAGGCTTACGCCGGCGATGCGGCGGAGGAAGAAGCGCCCGGCGAGTTTGCCCAGTACCTGGAGTGGCGCAGCGAAGTGGTGCTGGATGAAGATGCCGGCACTGCAAGAAATTACTGGCAGCAGCATTTGCACGGCCTGCAGACGGCGATCGACACGCCGTGGCTGGCTGCGCGTCGTGCTGGCGGTGGAACCGCCGATGCGCAGATTTCGCTGATCGTCGAGCCGGCCCGACGCGACGCCTTGCGACGGTTGGCCGAGCAGCTCGGCCAACCGCTGGCGACGTTGCTGCAAGGCGCATGGTGGGTGTTGCTGGGACGCCTGGGTGGCCTTGAGCAGGCGCTGGTCGGCGTGCGCCACGACAGCCGTGGCGACTATGACTACTTTGCCAATGCCTTCGGCGTGTTCGAAAAGAACCTGCCGCTTTGCGTTCCATTGCCCGCCGACGCGCCGTTCAGCGAGTGGCTGGCGGAGCTGGCGACGCGTCTCGAAACCCATCGCACCTGGCAGGAATACTGGACGCCGGAACTGGCGTCGGAGGTGGCGTATCCGGCCTATGGCTTCGCGATTGCCCCGGCGAATCCTGTCCGCAGCAGCGCTGGCCTGACGTGGGCGACGGAGCCCTTGCCTGGGCGGGATGCGTTCGAACTGCTGCTGCAGATTCAACTGGACGACACCCAACAACTGGTTGCGGTCGACCTCTGCTACGCCCGCTCGGGTTATTCGCAAGCCGCGGTCCGCAACGTGCTCGAACAATACGAGGTGCTGCTGGCCTCGATCCTCGCGGCTGCGCATACGCCACTGGCGCAGCTCAACTTGCTCGGTGACCCCGAGGAGCAGCGTTTGCGGGCGATCAACCCGGCGATGCAGGCATTGGTGGATAACCGTTACCTGCCGCAGCGCATCGCCGAGCTGGCGCTGCAAACGCCGGACGCCATCGCCCTGAGCGACGCGGGTCAATCGCTGAGCTACGGTCAGTTGAAAGATCAGGTCGAGCGCATCGCACAGGGCCTTATGGATCAAGGCCTGGGCGAAGGGTCGATTATCGCCCTGGCCTTGCCGCGCTCGGCAGAACTGGTGATCGCGATGCTGGCAAGCTGGCGCATCGGCGCGGCGTATCTGCCGCTGGATATCCAGTGGCCCCAGGCCCGTCAAGCGTTGATGCTGGAGCAGGCCGGCGCCGCTGTGTTGCTCACCGATGCAACGCATTTGCCGGCCTGGCAGGCGCAGCCGTTCAAGGCGCTGGCAATCGCCGAGCTTGATCGTGCTTCAAACACGCCGTTGCCGGCCCTCACGACCAAGGGCAATGACATCGCCTATGTGTTGTTTACCTCAGGTTCCACCGGCGTGCCCAAGGGTGTGGTGATCGAGCATCGGCAATTGCTCAACTACACCGCCCAGGCCAGTCAGGCATTGGGGCTGAGCCAGTGCAAACACGTCGCTTTGAGCTCCACCGTGGCGGCGGACCTGGGCAATACGGCGCTGTTCGGCGCGTTGTTCAATGGCGCGACCTTGCATGTGGCCAGTGATGAACAGATGCAGGACGGCGCGCTCTTTGCCGGGTTCCTGCGAGAACAGCAGATCGACTGCCTGAAAATCGTGCCGTCGCACCTCGCGGCGTTGCTCGACAGTGAGCAGGCGATGCTGCCGCAGCTGCTGGTGCTCGGCGGCGAGCCGATTGCGCCGACGCTGGTCGAGCGTATCGCCCGGTTGCGCGGCGATTGCCGGGTGTTCAACCACTATGGGCCGACCGAAGCCACGGTCGGAGTGATGATCCATCGGTTGGCGCTGGACGGCGCTGCCGATGATTGTTCGGCCCTGACCCAGGTGCTGGGCAATAACCAGGTCTATGTGCTGGACGCTGACAGGCGCCTGGCGCCGGTGGGTGTGCTGGGCGAGGTGTACCTGGGGGGCGCGCAGTTGTGCCGGGGCTATGTGAATGCCGAGGCGGACGAGCAGACGTTCATCCCGAGCCCGTTCGACCCGGCGCAGCGCCTGTACCGCACCGGCGACCTGGCGCGTTATCGCGCGGACGGCGGGATCCAGTTGCACGGTCGCCGCGATCAACAGGTCAAGGTGCGCGGGTTCCGCATCGAACTGGCGGAGATCGAGGCCGAGCTACTACGTGTACCGCAGGTGGCCGAAGCGCTGGTATTGCCCGGCGAACAGGGCTTGTTGGCATTTGTCGTGCCTCGGCAAGGCCTGTCTTCGGGCGTGCTCGACGCCGCGCGCGTCGAACTGAGCGCGCGCCTGCCCGGCGTGATGGTGCCGCAGCAGCTGCAACTGATCGAACGTTTCCCACGGCTGGCCAACGGCAAGATCGATCGCAAGGCGTTGCAGCAGTTGGCGGTCGCGATCAGCGATGAGGAGGATGCCGCGCCCCGCGATGCGCTGGAGCAACTGCTGGCCGCGCGCATGGCGCAATTGCTTGGGCTTGAACGATTGGGCATCGAGCGCGACTTCTTCGCCGCCGGCGGCCATTCGCTGCTGGTGATCAAGTTGGTGGCCGGCATTCGCAAGTTGTTGCAGTGCGACATCCATCCTGGGCTGGTCTTCGATCATCCGACCGTGGCGTCCCTGGCCATGGCCTTGCGAGCCGTGGAAGGCAGTCCGGGGCAACTGGAAAAAATCGCTCAGGTGCGTTTGCGCATGGAAGCGCTGAGCCCCGAGGAAAAGGCCCGGCTGACCGAACAGGCTCAACAGCTGCAAGCCGCCAAGGCTGCGCAAGGCCGCTGAAAGGGAGATCGTTCCCACGCTCCGCGTAGGAACGATCGCTTCAATCAACAAGAGGCCGGTGCCCTTCGCATCGGCTTTTTTTTGAGTTTTTGCGCGAATGATAAATAAACTCATTCCGGTTTTTCCCAGGTGCTGCGTCTTACTAAGGTATGCGGGCAAATCGGCCCGGGCAGGGCTGCCCAGGCGCCGGTTGTGTCCAGGAAAAATTTAGCTGTCGTCCAGCCGGATGACCGTACCCGGGGAGGGGTCGGTCAGCGGTACACCGTGCTGGCGAGCGGCAGGCCCTTCGGCCCCCATGGACTTTTCACTTCTACCAATAATAGAGAGCACGATGTCGGCAATTCATGAGTTGAAACCGCTGTTCAAGGCATTGGTCATGTCCCGCGGCCTGCGTTCGCGCCGGGTGTTGACGGGCCTGGGTCTGGTCTGCGTGTTGCCGTTGAGCGCCCAGGTGATGGCTGAAAACGTCAGCATCAACATCCCTGCGCAACCGCTGCCGCAGGCATTGCAAGCGTTCGGCGAGCAGACCAACCAACAAGTGATCTATAACGCCGACGAACTGGCCGGCCTGAAAAGCAATCGCGTCAGCGGCAAGATGAGCCCGCAAGCGGCCATCGCCGAATTGCTCAAGGGCACCGGCGTGCGCCACAGCCTCGAGGGCAATACCCTGATGCTGGTAAAGGGCTCCGGCGCAGGCCTGGAGCTGGGCGCGACCACCATCAACGCGCAGCAGCCGGAGGCCACCACTGAAGGCAGCAACTCGTACACCAGTAATGCCGTGACCATCGGCAAGGGCACTCATACCCTGAAGGAGATTCCGCAGTCGATCACGGTGATGACGCGCAAGCAGATGGATGACCAGAACCTGGTCAGCCTCAAGGACGCCGTCAACCAGACCACCGGCGTCGTCGGCCTGCAGGGCGTCGGCCAGGGCATGATCCTGTCGTCGCGCGGTTTCCAGATCGACGACTGGCAGTACGACGGTGTGCCGATCCCGCGTAACACCTACTCGCTGGGCAACTGGGCGACCCAGGACCTGATCTTCTTCGACCGCCTGGAAATCCTCCGTGGCGCGTCCGGCCTGCTGCAAGGCACCGGCAGCCCCGGCGGCGCCGTCAACCTGGTGCGCAAGCGTGGCCAGAGCGCCCCGACCGTGACCCTGACCGGCAAGGCCGGCTCCTGGGATCACTACGGCCTGCAACTGGACGCCGGCGGCCCGCTGAACGAGGCCGGCAACATCCGCGGCCGTATCGTCGCCGACGAAGACCAGAGCAATTCCTTCGTCGATCATGCCTGGAACAAGACCCACTCGCTGTATGGCTCGCTGGACATCGACCTGAGCGAAGACACCACCCTGGGCTTCGCGGCCAGCCAATCCAACGGCGAGTCGCGCGGCAACATCCGCGGCTTGCCACGCTACGCCGATGGCTCGATGCCGGACGTGTCGCGCTCGACCTACACCGGCGCGCGCTGGAACCGTTCCGATATCGACGTCACCACGCTGTACGCCGACCTGGAGCATCGCTTCAACGAGGATTGGGCGTTCAAGGTCGGTGCCGTGCAGATGACCGAAGACAACCAGGCGAAAAACCAGCGCACGCAAAGCCCCGGTGGCCTGCTACCGGATGGCAGCCGCGTGCAATATGCCGACTTCGTCACCGACTTCCAGTCCACCAAGGTGGGCCTGGACATGAACCTGGTGGGCAAGTTCGAAGCCCTGTCGATGGAGCAGGAGGTCATGCTCGGCGGCAACTACTCCCAGCTGGAGACGGACGACAAATACGCCCGGACCTTCAACAGCAGCACCGACAATATCTTCGACCTCGACAACAACCGTCCGGACATCAGCTATGAGGGCCTGATCAACAGCCCGGGTGGCATGGGCACACTGAGCAAGTACGACATCCGCCAGAAAGGCGTATACGGCACCTGGCGCGTCAAGCCGGTGGACGACTTGACGCTGATCCTGGGCTCCCGGGTCAGCTGGTATGACTTCAGCTACAAATCGAAAACCGAACGGGCAACCGGTATTACCCCCAACGCGCCGAGCACTGGAAGTGAGACGGGGGAGGTCACGCCATACGCCGGTATCGTCTACGATTTGACTCGTGAGTGGGCGGTGTACGCCAGTTACACCGACGTGTTCCAGCCGCAGACCAACGTTGATGCCAACGGCTCCGTGCTCAAGCCCGTCATTGGCACCAACTATGAAGTGGGTCTTAAAGGTGAATTGATGGACGGTCGGGTCAATACTTCCCTGGCTGTCTTCCGCTACGACCATGAAAACCGTGCGGTCAATGACGGCGGTTCGGGGTGTGGTGGCTTCGGTTGCTCGACAGCCTCGGGCAAGGTGCGCAGCCAGGGCATCGAGGCCGAGATCAGCGGTGAGGTGATCGACAATCTGCAGCTGTTCGCGGGCTATACCTACAACACCACCAAATACCTGGAAGATCCGGATAACGAAGGCAGTGTCTTCAGTACCTGGACGCCGAAACACATGTTGCGGGTGTGGGGCAACTACCAGTTCACTGGCGACTGGAACCGTGCCAGTGCCGGCCTGGGCTTCACCACTCAAAGCCATACGCAGGTCTTCGACCTCAACTATGACGTACCGGGTTATACCGTTTGGAATGCCCGTGTCGGCTATCAGTTGACGCCGGAGATCGGGTTGGCGGTCAATGCCAACAACCTGTTTGACAAGACGTATATCACGCCGGCTTACAACCAGATCAACGGTAACAACAACTTCGGTGATCCGAGGAATCTGATGTTTACCGTGAAGTACACGCCGCAGTTCTGATTTTCTACGGCAATAGAAAACCGACCCGCCTTGTGCGGGTCGGTTTTTTATAGGGTCAATTTCGCTGGAAACGCAAACCCCGTGGCGCGGGAGCAAGCTCCCTCGCCACGGGGTTGTCTTTTCCTCGGGACAACGGCTATTTGCTTGTGGAATTGGAGGCCTGGGCACATTTGCCGTCGATGCAAGATGACCCACCGCCTTCGCGAGCAGGCTCGCTCCCACAGTGGATCTTCAGTGAATATAAAACCCAGCGACACCACATAACCCATGTGGGCTGGACACGTCACTTAAACTGCCGAGTTATTTCCCTTGCGCCACGCTCGTCAGTAACACCTCAACCAACGAATCAAGCAACCCGTCATCAAAGATCATGCCCCGATGACGCAACGGAGAATGCACTGAACACTGCAACTCGCCAGTCAAGCTATGTTCTCTGACCAACGCCTCGCAAAACGCCAGCTCTTGCGGTGTTTTCTCCGCCTCGGTCCACCAGCAGCTGGGACGTACCCGTACCGGCTTGAAAGTGAACCCTTCAAAGGCCTCCAGCAACCGGTCATGCACCGAAAACGCCTGGGCATTCATGACCTCTTCCTTGACGCTCTGCACGACCGACAGCAAGTCGCCTCGCTCAGGCTCGATCTGCCCGGCAGCCCACTCATGGAAGGCCTTGACCGAGCTGTCAGGGTGTTCCCGTCGAAAGGCCGCGGTGCGTTCCGTAAGAGCAGGGAACAGCAGGTCGAAATACTCGATTGCCTCATGCAGATCCTGCGAGGCCGGGTCGGTTTTTTCCTCCGCAAGCCGTTCTCGATGACGCGGCAACGTCGCGGGATACAGGTGCTCGGGAATCGTGCTGTCCACCAGCCCCAGGAAACCCACCGTATGACCCTGGCTTTCCAGGGTTGCCGCGATGTCCAGCGCAATCGCCCCGCCCAGGGACCATCCCATCAGGTAATACGGACCCTCTGGCTGAGCCGCGACGATTTCCTGGCTGTAGTCGGCAATCATCTGGTGCCAGGCCTCGGGGCCCGCATGGGGTTCGCTGAAGCCGCGGTGCATGACGCCGAAGGTGCGCGCGCGATTTTGCAGTTTGCGCGCCAGTGGCTGGTAGCAGAAGACGATGCCCCCGCTGGGGTGCAGGCAGAACAGCTGCGGTGCGCTGGCGGGCGCGTTGTTCAGGGCGACGAGGCACTGCGTCTGCTCGCGGTGTTTTTGCGAAATGAATCGGGCCAGTTCGGCGATGCTCGGGTTGGCCAGCAGTTCTTGCAGGCGCACCGTGTGGTTCAGGCGTGCCTTGAGGTTGGCGATGAGCTCGATCGCCAGGATCGAATGCCCACCCAGCTCGAAGAAACTGTCGCTGATGCCCACGCGCTCGACCTTCAGCGACTGTTGCCAGAGTTGCACCAGGGCCTGTTCCAACTGCGTGCGGGGCGCCACGTAGGTCGAATGCCGGAGGTCGGCGTCCGGTTCCGGCAAGGCCTTGCGATCGAGCTTGCCGTTGGCATTGAGCGGCAGGTGATCGATGAATAACAGATGGCTGGGCACCATGTAGTCCGGCATCTGCGTTTTCAGCGCAGTCAGCAGGTCTTCGCGCAACCCGGCCGAGGCCGGTTGCGTCGGGATGACGTAGGCGATCAATTGCAGGCCGCCCGGGCCTTCATGGGTCAACACCACGCAATCGCGGACCGCCGAGAGCATTTGCAGGCGGGCCTGGATCTCGCCCAACTCGATGCGGAAGCCGCGGATCTTGACCTGATGATCGAGGCGTCCGACGTATTCGATGCTGCCGTCGCTGAGGTAGCGGGCCAGGTCGCCGGTGCGGTACAGGCGTCCGCCCGGCAGTGGGTCGAACGGGTCCGGAATGAAACGGCTGGCGGACAGGTCGGCGCGCTGGTGGTAACCACGGGCCAGGCCCGCGCGACCGACGTACAGCTCGCCGATGCAACCCTTGGCCACCGGGTTCAGGTGCGCATCGAGCAAATACCAGGACAGATCGACGATGGGCTCGCCGATGGGGCTGGCGGCCTCGCCATGCAAATCCTGCAACGACAGCGGCCGCCAGGTGACATGTACCGTGGTTTCGGTGATGCCGTACATGTTGATCAATTGTGGTGTCCGGTCGCCGAAACGTTCGAACCAGGGGCGCAGGCTCTGCACATCAATCGCTTCACCGCCGAAAATCACTTGTCGCAACCGGTGGATGAGCGTCTGTTGAGGGTCGCAGGCCACCTGCAGCAATGACTTGAATGCCGATGGGGTCTGGTTGAGCACCGTGACCTTTTCCTGGCAGAGGAGGGCGTAGAAATCCTCGGGCGAACGGCTCACGGCGTGGGGCACGATGACCAGTCGACCGCCGTGCAGCAGGGCACCGAAGATCTCCCACACGGAAAAGTCGAAAGCGTAGGAGTGAAACAGGCACCACACGTCCTGCTGGCCGAAACCGAACCAATGGTCGGTGGCCTGGAACAATCGACTGACGTTGTGGTGGGCGAGCAGTGCGCCTTTGGGTTTGCCGGTGGAGCCGGAGGTGTAGATCACGTAGGCCAGGTTGTCCGGATCCATCGGCACGTGCGGATTGTGTTCGGGGTAGGTGCTGACGGCATCGACCGGATCCAGTAACAGGCAGTCGACGCCGACGGGCAGCGCCAGCGAATCAAGCAGGTGGGCCTCGGTGAGGATCTGCCTGACGCCGCTGTCCTCGATCATGTAGGCCAGGCGATCGTCCGGGTAGGCCGGGTCCAGTGGCACGTAGGCGCCGCCGGCCTTGAGAATCGCCAGCAGGCCGATGATCATCCGTGGCGTGCGTTCGACGGCGATGCCGACCAGTACGTCGGGCCCGACGCCTTGTCCGATCAAACGATGGGCCAATTGGTTGGCGTGTCGATTGAGCTCGGCATAGCTTATGTGCTGCCCTTCGAATGTCAGGGCTATCGCCTCTGCGGTGTTGGCGGCGTGGGTTTCGATCACCTGGTGCAGGCACTCTTCCTGGCGCAACCGGGTCGGCCGGCGATTCCAGTCGTTCAGGGTCAGCCGCTGTTCATCGGCGCTCAACAACGGTAGCTCGCCGAGGGCGCATCCGGGCATTTCGATCAGGCCGCGCAGCAGGTTCTGCCAATGCCCGACCATGCGCTCGATGGTTTGTGTGCGGTACAGGTCACGGCTGTATTCGAAGGTCGCCACGGTCAGCTGTGGTGAATAGTCGACATCCAGCGACACGTCGAACTTGGCCTGGTTTTCGCCGGTGTCGAGAAACTCCAGCATGAATTGATCCGGACTCGGCAGCGACGCGGCCTGTGATCCGGTGCGCCAGTTGAACAGCACCTGAAACAGCGGGTTGGCGCCCAATTGATCGAGGATCAACTCCAGCGGGTAATCGGCATGCTCCAGCGCGGCGAGGGATTGCGCGCGCAGATCGCGGAGAAAATCCAGCGCGCTGCGGGTCGAGTCGATCCGCGCCCGGTACACCTGGCTACTGACAAAAAAACCTACCAGGTCCTGGCTTTCATGGTTGTTGCGGTTGGCATTGGGAACGCCGACGGTGAAGTCGTTCTGGCGGCTGTAGCGGGCCAGCAGCAATTGCCAGGCACCCAGCGCTACCACGAACGGCGTCAGCCCCTGGCGTTGGCAGAACGTCTCGAGCGCCTGGACCATCGCCGGGGCCAGCGCCACCTGCACACGTCCGGCCATGTGTGTCTGGCTCGCATTGCGCGCAAAGTCCTGTGGCAGTTCCAGTGTGGGCAGGTCGTGGCCCAGGTACTCGCTCCAGTATTCGCCACCGCGCTGGCAGGCCAGGCTCTGCAAGTACTCGCCGCGTTGCCACGTCGCGTAGTCGGCGTATTGCAGGGGCAACGGCGGCAGCGGTGACGGATCGCCCAGCAAGCCCTGGGCATAGGCCTGGGTCATGTCCTGCATGAGGATCGTGTTGGACCAGGCATCGGACACGATGTGATGCATATTCAGCAACAGCACATGTTCCGCAGGGCTCAGCCTGAGCAGGGTGGCCCGCATCAGCGGCGCCTGGGTGAGATCGAACGGTTGCCGGGCGTGTTGCTCGATGCGCTGCGAAAGCGTCGGCTGGTCGAGCCCGGCGAGGTCTTCGCGATGCAGGACCAGGCAGGCGTTGCGCTCAACCACCTGGGTGGCGGCGCCGTCGATTTCGATGAATGCGGTACGGAGGATGTCGTGCCGGTCGATGACCTGATTCAGCGCTTGCTCCAGGGCATCGGCATTCAGCTCGCCCGTCAGGCGCAGGGCACGTGGCAGGTTGTAGGCCGACCGGGTCGGGTCGCGCTGTTGTTCCAGCCACAAGCGTTGCTGGGCGAAAGACAAGGGCGCGCGGTCCAGCCGGCTGCGGTGGGACCGCGCGTGCAGATCGTCGGCGGCCTCATCGAGCAGCAGCGCCAGCAGATCATCATCTAGCAATTCGTTCATGGTGTTCTCGCGGTAGACAGCATTGCGTCGGGCAGGCTCAGGCGAAGGCTGCCGGGACCTTTTCAGTGACGACCTGACCGGCCTGCATCCGCACCAGCTGATCGGCGATGTCGAAGTAACGGTCGTCGTGGGAAATGACGATGATGGTCTTGCCCAGGGCCTTCAGCTCCGGCAGCAGCTCGGTGTAGAAGACCCGCCGGAACACCGGGTCCTGGTCGGCGGCCCATTCGTCGAAGACCAGCACCGGGCGTTCTTCCAGCCAGGCGTTGAGCAGGGCCAGGCGCTTGCGCTGGCCGGTGGAGAGATCGGTGGTGCTGAAAGCGCCGTCGCGAATGCTGACCTTGTGGGCAATCTCCAGGCGCTCCAGGTAGCGATTGGCGGTCCCCGGCACTTGCTGGTCGCCTTGCACCAGTTCATCGAACAGGTAGTAGTCGGCAAAAATCGTCGTGAACAACTGGCGATAATCGTCACGCTGCGCAGCCAGCACCGGCTTGCCATCGAGGACAATCTCGCCGCCTTGGGGCGCATAGAGGCCCAGCAGCAATTTGATCAGCGTGGTCTTGCCCCCGCCGTTCTCGCCGACGATGAATACGATCTCGCCCTGGGCGATGGACAGGTTGACCGGTCCCAAGGCGAAGGCCTGGCTGCCGTCGACCGCCGGGAAGGCGTAGTGCACGTCACGCAATTCAAGCTGCTGGATCGTCGGCTTGGGCACGCTCTTATCGTTGAGCAGCAGGTGCGGCTCCGGCGAGGAAAACTGCTCGGCCAACTCCGCGATGCGCTTGAACGCAATGTTGGCGCGGCTGATCACCGGTAAGGTCATCACCAGGTATTCAAGAGGCCCTTTCATGTACAACAGCACCAGCACGAAACCGCTGAGCACCGCCTTGTCGATGCCCAGCCACAGCGATTGCAGGGCTAGCACCAGGCCGATGACCACGAAGAACAGCATCGAGCCGAAGGTCTTGGCGACCACGAAGGTGTTGACCGAGCGGATGTTGGTAGCGCAGATCTGCTCGGCGGTGGCTTCGATGCGCTGGCTGAACATGCGTTGGCGACGAGGCCGATGGATGCGCAATTCCTTGGCGCCGGCGGCGATCGCGCTGTAGTGCTTTTGCAGGGCGTCTTCAGCCTCGCGGGCCGCTTCGAAACCGCGAATGCCACGGGCTCGCGCCACGTACTGAATGACCGTGCCGATCACCAGTGCCACCAGCAGCAGCGCAAACATCGGCAATGACAGGTAGGCCAGGTAGGCCAGGCAGCCGAGGGTGACGGTGAAGGCAATCGCCAATGGCGCAAAGGAAAAAGCGAAGTTGCTGACCATGTTGACGTCGTGGGTCAGTATCGGGATGAGCCGATGACTGCGAAAACGCTCGATCTGTTCGATCGGTGCCAGCAAGACTTTCTGACCGAGGGATTTGCGCAGGCTGGCGATGATGTTCTGGCCGACATGGTTGGTGCCGATGTCCGACAGGATCGAGGTCAGCAGCGCCGCCGCGCAAAGCCCGGCGAAGGTGCCGAGCATTCGAGGCGAGGGGCCGGCATCGGTGTTCAGCGCGTCGTTGATGGTTGCCAGCAGGGCGGTGATGCTCAGGCCACCGAGCATGCCCAAGAGGATGGAGCCTACGACAATCAGCCGGAAGGGTTTGAGCAGGATGAACAATTCAGCGATCACCCCGCGTTGTGGTTGGCTCATGGAGGTTTCCCTGCTAGATAAAAAGGGCGAAGGCCATCGGGGGCATTCACCGCATGGGCTGGAGGACGGCGGCACGCCGGTTGGGGCGCGCCCACCTATGGAACGATTGGCGGGGAAGGGGATTTAACGAGGAATCACCTGACACACATATTGTGGCGAGGGGATTTAGCGAAACGTCGCACCGCCCCGCTGGGCTGCAAAGCAGCCCCAATGGAATCGCCGCGTTATCTCTTGCTGATCGGTGTTGCCTGCTTGGGGCCGCTTCGCGACCCAGCGGGGATAAATCCCCTCGCCACAGAGCCACCATGTCCAAAGAGGTATTTGGGTGGGCAGGTTGATTTACATATCCCGGGCGACCCGGAACCCCAGCCAATCGCCGCGGGCATCGGAAAACACCGCGTTGCGGTTGCCCGAACGGGAGAACACCGGTGCTTCGCCCCAGTCGTTGCCACGGATGCGCCGCACTTTGCAGTTGCCCGTCAGTGCGGCGCTGCCGTCGTCTGGAGCATTGAGGTAGTTTTCGTTGAAGCAATCGGCGGTCCATTCGTAGACGTTGCCGTGCATGTCGTACACGCCGAAGGCATTGGGCGCGAAGCTGCCGGCCGGCGCGGTGAAGTTGTAGCCATCGGCGGCGCCGTAGGTATTGGCGTGCTGGGCGATGCTGTAGTCCTTGCCTTCATCGAACGGGAAGGGAAACGGGCCATCGCTGCCGCCGCGCGCTGCGTATTCGCGCAGGGACTCGCTGACCAACCGATACGGCTTGCCGGTTTTTTTCGACAGCCACGCCACGTAGGCGCTGGCCTCGGCGAAATCCATGCACACCGCCGGGTGCCGGTCGGTGTATTGCTTGCGCGGATCGCTGCCCTGGTAATCCGGGACGCCGGCCTGGCACGCGCGGCCGGGGCGCTTGTCGCCGTCAGGCATCACGTAGCCGCTGTCGCGCAGGTAGGCGAACCACTCGCCTTTGAGCACCTGGAAGCGGCTGATTGCCACCGGCTTGTCGAACTTCACCGGGTGCATCGGGCCTTCGTCGGGCTCGCGGCCGACCTCGTTGTCCGGCGTGCCCATCTGGAAGGTGCCGGTGGGCAGCACGACCATTTCCGGGCAGTCCTTGCAGTCGCGAAATACCTGGCCCGGTTGCGAGGCCTGGGCATTGGAGGGTAGCAGGGCTGTGAGGGCCAATGCCGGAAGCGTCTTCAGTAAAAATCGGTTCATCGATTGCTCTCGATCAGTCATCAGAGTGTTTTGCTCAACAGCGCCATGAAACGGTCGATTTCGACTTCGGTGTTGAGCAGCCCCGGCGCGGTGCGGATCACCGGCCCGGCATCGCGGTGCACGGCGTCGGCGATGACGCGGTTTTGCATCAGGTAGGCAGCGATCTCATCGCTTTTGCGATTCTTGACCCGGAAGAAGGTGAAGCCGGCCGACAGCTCCGGGCTCAGCGGCGTGACCAGCTCGATCTGCGGCAGCGCCAGCAGGTGTTTCTTCAGGTAGCTGTTGAGCGCGTGAATGCGCGCCTGCACCTCGGCCTTGCCCAGTTGCAGATGCAGCTTGAAGGCCTCGTCCGCCGCCCAGCGATGCTCGAAGGCGTGGTAACCGCCCGGGGTCATGGTGGTGGAAAACGCCGTCGCCTCGGAGAAGGTCGGGATGATCGGCGTGACGTACCTGACCTCTTCCCAGCGGCTGCACACCACACCGGTGCCCCGCGGGCCGAACATCCATTTGTGGGTGCCGGCGATGAAGAAGTCGCAATTCATCTGCGGGAAATTCAGGTCCTCGACACCGAAACCGTGCACGCCGTCCACCACATAAACGATCCGCTGCTCATCGCCGCGGCCCTGGTTGTGCTTGTCCACCAGGGCGCCGATCTTGCCGATCGGCAGCTTCACGCCGCTGCCCGAGTGCACCCAGGTCATGCCCAGTACGCGGGTCTCGGGGCGGATGTTGCGGTCGATGGCCGCGAGGATTTGCGCCTCGCTGGCGTCGCGGGCGTTTTCGAACAGCTTGATCTTGCGCACCCGGGTGCCGTCCCGTTGCTTGCGCAAGTCGAGGATGGTGTGGGTGGCATAGTGTTCATGGGCGGTGGTGAGGATTTCCTGGTCGGGCCGTACATGGACGCCGCCATAGATCATCGCCAGGCCTTCGGTGGTGCTGCCGGTCAGGGCGATCTGTTTCGGTGTCGCTTGCAGGTAGCGCCCGGCCCAGGTCCGCACGTTTTCCTCGCGCTCTTCGGTGACGCCCAGGTCCCAGTCCATCAACAATCCCGGGTTTTTATCGAGGGCGGCGCGGTGGCGTTCGATGGCCTCGCGCACCGGACGCGGGTGAGTGGTGATGAGGAAATTGGAGAAGTGCAGGTAGTCCGGGTCCTGGTTGAACAACGAGCGCAGTTGCACCCATTTGTCCCGGGGCAGCGGCGGCAATGGATCGGCAGCGGCGAGGGACGGCAGGCTGGCGGCAAACGGCAGGCCGGCAGTCAGGATCCCGGCTTGCTTGAGAAAGGTACGGCGCTCGTTCATCGCTCGGCCGCCTTCTGCGTCGCGGCAATCGCGGGCTGGGCGGCTTTCTGCACCTGGTCCCAGACGCGCAGGAAGTTGCCGCCCCAGAGTTTGGCGATGTCGGCTTCGGAGTAACCGCGCGTCAGCAGTTCGGCGGTCACGTTGCGGATGTCGCCGACGTCTTCCCAACCCTTTACGCCGCCGCCTTCGTTGAAGTCCGAGCTGATGCCGACGTGGTCGATACCGATCTTGCGCACGGCGTAGTCGATGGCGTCGCCCAGGTCCTTGAGGCTGGCCTTGGGTTCTTCTTCGAGAATGGCGTAGAGCTGGCCGGCGTATTCGCCGAATCGCTGTTCCGGCCACGCGGCGATGATCGGATCGCCGGGCATCAGCGCCATCGCCAGGTTGGGCAGTGGCGGCAGGTCGAAGCGCTCGCGCAGGTCGTTGAGTTTGTCCTGGGTCTTTTGCGTCAGCGGTCGAAGGTACTGGGAGAAACCGACAATCTGCACCACGCCGCCGCTGGCCTTGATCAGCTGCATTTCCTTGTCGCTGAGGTTGCGCGGGATGTCCACCATGGCCCGTGGCGCCGAGTGAGAAGCTACCAATGGAGTGCGGCTCAGTTGTGCGACTTGCTCCAGGGCCAGGGTCGACATTTGCGATACGTCAATGATCACGCCCAGGTCGTTCAGGCGTTTCACTGCTTGCTTGCCAATGTCCGAGAGGCCGCCAAGGGCGTCGGGCGAATCGTTGAAGAACGGCAGCGGTCGCGAAGAATCGGCCCAGTCGTTGTTGCCGATGTAGCTGAAGCCGAACATGCGCATGCCCCGCGCCGTCCACAGGTCCAGCAGGCTCAGGTCGTGGCCGAGGGGATAGGCGTTGAGCATGCTGATGAAAATCGCGAACTTGCCTTCGCCGTGCAGGCGACGGAAGTCGTCGGGGGTATAGGCGATGGCAACCTGGTTGGGGAAATCCCGGACTATGCCGGTGATGATCTTGTAGCGCACTTCCTGTTGGTTGCGCGCTTCCTCGACGAAGCCGGCGGTGGGCTTGTGCGGCGCGTTGGGGCCGTTCCACAGTTCGGGCCAGCCGAATATGGTCAGCGCGGCGCCGGAGAGGTGACCGCGATTGGCTTTCACCAGGTCGAACTGGCCGTTGCCGTCCTTGTCCGCCTCATTGCCGGCGGTGCCGAAATCCAGCGGCACGGTGATGTGGCTGTCGAAGGACAACAGGCGCTCGTGCAACTCCCGGGCTTCTTTCATCACCTTGACCGGGTAGCCGGGATTGTCCCGCCACCAATGGTCCCAGGCCGCGAGCCCACCACCGACGACCAGCGCCAGGGCCAGGGATACGCCGGTGAAAAGAGCCTTTTTCGAACGTGGTGTGGTCATTGCCGATCTCAGTCTGGTTCGCCTTGGAAGGACAGGCGCGGGGGCCTTTGCTATCTGGGGGGAACGAGTGGTCGGCGGGGAAATTTAGGCGCCCTCGAGGGCCTCTTCGCGAGCAGGCTCGCTCCCACATTGGAATGCAATCCACCGGTGGGAGCGAGCCTGCTCGCGAAGGCGGCCTCGAAACCAACCCATCCGAATGTACCAAGATCCATTGTGGGAGCGAGCTTGCTCGCGATGAGGCCCTTGCAACTCGCTATAAATTTGTCCGCCCAGCCATCGTCCTAGCTTGGATAAAGCCCGTGCGAGGGCGAACACAGGTAAGGCAATGACGATTTCTCGACGATGGTTCATGGCAGGCCTGGCGCTGACCGGTGCCGCCGTGCCTGCGGTGTATTACGGGCACCGTGAACTGACCCGGCCGGACCCCACCATCACCCCCGGCGAGGCCTCGTTCGATGTGGCGGATGTGGCGGGCCAGCGCCGGGCCAACACGCTGCGGGGTATCTGGACGATCCGTTTCACCGGTCGCGATGCCGGTCTCGACGGTTTGCCCGGCGACGACCTGCAAGTGTTTCTCGACATCGCCCACAAAGGCCGCGGCCTGGTGGGTTGCCTGGACACCGCCGAACGCCTGCGTGCCGGGGACGAACCGCGTTATCGGGTCTTGGGCGACCTGGCCGGCAGCGACCCGAAGCAGTTGAGTTGGCGACTGATCGGCAGCGAACATGCCGCGCCGGACTACGAGTTCATCATGACCCTGGACGAAGTCTGGGCCGGTTTCGGCAATGCCGGCACCGCCACCCTCAGTGGCCGGGTGTTGCGCCTGGACCGACCGCTGGCCGAGCCGGAACTCGACAGCCAGTTCATCGCCGTCAAGCAGCGCTTTCCCGAAGCCAGGGAGCGCATACCGCTGAGCCCGAAGTTCTTGGCCTGGCTGGTCTCGCCCGAGCACCGCCTGTTTCACCAGCTCTGGCACGCCTCGCGGGACAAATGGCACACCCTCGACGAAGACAAACGCAACGCCCTGCGCGGCCTGGGCTGGCAGCCCGGGCCGCGAGACAACGAGCGTGACGCCCGTGGGCCGCGCAAGGATCGCAACGGCTCGGGGGTGGATTTCTTTTTCATGCATCGGCACATGCTCGGCACGGCGCGTTCGTTCCAACTGTTACCGTCGTGGCCGCGTTTCCCCTTGCCGCAACCGGAGCTGGAACGCGATCGCCTGGGCTTTGCCCGGTATTTCGATAACGTCGACGGCACGGCGCTGCCGCCGACCTGGCTGGCCCGTGGCGACGAGCAGTACGCGCAATGGGTCAGCGACATCAAGACCGCCGAGACCTACCACAGCAATTTCCAGGTCTGGGAGTCGCGCTATCGCGACCCGCGCTACCTGTCGAAGCTGACCTTGGGCCAGTTTGGTTCCGAGGTGGAACTGGGCCTGCATGACTGGCTGCACATGCGCTGGGCCTCGGTGCCCAGGGACCCGTCCAACGGCCATCCGGTGCCGTTCGCCCGTGATCAGGCGGACTTCGCCCTGCGCTGGTTCGAACCGGAGAACGATTTCCTCGGCGATCCGTTTTCGTCTCACGTGAGCCCGGTGTTCTGGGCCTTCCACGGCTGGATCGACGATCGCCTCGAAGACTGGTTCCGCGCCCACGAGCGTTTCCATCCGGGCGAAGTCAGCCGGCTGCAAGTCAACGGCGTGCCCTGGTTCGCCCCGGGCCGCTGGGTGGAAATCGCCGACCCCTGGCTGGGCCCGGACACCCATGGTTGCAGCACCACGCCGGGGCTGCAGGTCGGCCGCTCGGTGGAAATGGACCCGGAAACCATGAAACTGGCGCTGCGCATCACCTTTGGCAGTGATGACGACAAACTCTCCAGACTGTTGCGCCGCGTGCCGCAACGGCCGTGGTACGCGCGTAATCTGAAGTCCAAGCCGGTTTGACTGTTCCTTCGCGCGACACCTGCTTTTGTGGCGAGGGAGCTTGTGCTTTTTGTGGCGAGGGAGCTTGCTCCCTCGCCACGGGTTTCACGTGGCTTGAGGTGGCTAGCGCGGTGCGGCGATGTCCAGGGCGCGGTTTGCCAGCAGCTCACCGAGCTCGATCATCTGCTGGATCCCCAACGCCAAATGCCGTCGCGAGCCTTCCAGGGCGAAGGCAAGGTCGCTGGCCATCGCATTCGCCGAGGCGAGGGTTTCGCTGAGGTTGGCGAGCAGGCATTCGATGTCGGCGTCTGGTGCGACGGTGAATAACGGGCTGGGGGATTCTTCGGGGGGATTGGGGGTGGCTTTGAACATTGTGCAGCTCCTGGTTATGAACAAGGCGCTGCCAGAACATCACTTGCAGATGATGGGTGGCAGCTATGCGCGGGTCTGCAAGACCGGGAAACCAGGAACCCGGCAGACCCGAAGGTCTCCCGCACACAGCCGCCATTGAGCGACACGGATATGTCGATTGGCTTGTGGCTATGCGCCTGGTATTTCGCCGGGCTTGCAGACCCGATCACTGATGGGCAGTGACGAGGTACAAGTTATCGACAGAGTGGCAGGCGCACAAGCCGGCGGATTCTGGCGTAGTTGTGGGCAATGACGCAAGGCAACGTAGCCTCGCTCGGACGTCTTACATGGCCGGTTAAACAGAACCAGAGCCGAATGAATTGGCCTGTACTCCTCATGCTGATCTATACTGAGCGTGCATGAGCACAGTTCGTATTAAAAAACCAATATAAAACAGACGCTTATGTTGTTTTTTTACCTAGGTGCTATTTGAGGCGAAGCATGGTTATCGAAGAGCGTATCAGGAGATCAATCGCCTTGCGAAAGGACGATGTATTTCTGCGCTCTGAATTTTCCAAGTTCGGCAGCTCCGCGCAAGTATCCCGAGCATTGCGTCATCTGGTAGCTAGCGGTGTATTGGTCAGACTTGGCATTGGTGTTTTTGCAAAAGCTAAAACCAGCGTCCTCACCGGCAAGCCGATTCCCATACGCCCGCTTGAAGTTCTAGCGCCTCTGGCTCTGCAAAAGCTTGGCGTGAAGATCACGGCAGGGCGCGCATTGCGTGAATACAATGCCAGCGACAGTCTGCAGCTACCCGCCGGCATTGTTTTTGACACAGGCTTACGCCGTATTAATCGCAAGCTCGGCTTCGGTGGGCGTTACGTAGTCTATGAAAACCATCACGCCTGAGCAGGTCGAGTTAATTGACGCGGTACTGGCTGAGGTTGACGTCGGCTTTCTAACCGCCAGCATCCTGGAAAAAGACATCCACGTAACAGATGCCTTGCAGCGCCTGATGGAAATACGGTTCCCAGGCATTCGACTAGTGTTTTGTGGTGGGACGAGCCTGTCCAAGGCTTATCGATTGATCGAGCGCATGTCAGAAGATCTGGACTTGAAGATCGTATGGGATGAGTCGAACACGTTCAGTGCTTCGGCTCAGAAGCGGCACCTCAGCCAACTGAAGGCTGAGGTCTGCCAAGTCCTCGCTAAGCTTGGCTTCGAAGAAATCATGGACGCGCGTATTGCCCGCAATGAAAACCGATACTTCTCCAGTCGTTGGCAATATGCTCCGCGATATCCCCACGATGCCAGTCTACGGCCTTATCTGAGCCTCGAACTGACCGCACGAACTCCCCAATTTGAAGTGACTAGGCGACCGTTGGAACACCTCGTGGATAGACTCGCCGCAAGGCCTGGCTACTTGGGGACCATTCCCTGTGTAGCGGTTGAAGAAACGCTTGCGGAAAAGTCATTTCGTTTCTTCGACGTTATGCCCAACATCAAGGCGGGGCCATGATCCAACCATGGGACGATACATTGGTGCGTCATATCTATGATGTCTATTGCATAAGCGCTGGCGATCCTACTGTCGGCGAACGAGCCGCCAACGGTTTCAAAAAGCTGGTCCGGTTCGATGCCATCGAATTTGGGCGGCAGTTTCCTCCGTTCGCCGCCGACCCAGGGAAAGTCATGCAGGGCGCCTTGGATCAAATAAACTCGGACGCGCTGATTCGTGGCCAGTATGAGACGAGGCTGATGCCGTTGATTTTTGGCTCTGTCCGCCCAAGCTTCGATGAGGCTTTTGCTGTGTTTCGTGAGCACGCCGAGGCGTTAATTCGGACTCTTTAAGTTGCTGGCAGGATAGCTGGCCCGGAGCTCTCGATCTCACTTGGCTTTACTTACATCACCCGCCAACCCCCACCCAGCGCCTTGTACAACGCCACGCTTGCCTGCACTCGTGCCAGGCGCAACTGCACGTTCATGTCCTGGGCGGCGTACAGCGTGCGTTGGGTTTCGAGTACGGTGAGCAAGTCTTCGGCGCCGGCCTGGTAGCGGCTCTGGGCGATGTCGAAAGCGGTCTGCGCCTGGTGCAGTTCTTCGCTCTGCCATTGTCGCTGCTGGTCCAGGCCCTGAATGCCGTTCAGGGCTTTCTCGACGTCGGCAAAACCGTTGACGATCGCGGCACGGTAGGTTTCCAGCAGTTCTTCCTGGCGCGCGGTGGCCCTGTCTCGTTCGGCCCGCAGGCGACCGTTGTTGAAGATTGGCGCGGCCAGGCCGGCGCTGAGGTTGTAGACGTTGTTGCGCAACAGCTGGTCGGCGATGTCGGCGCCGGTGGCCAGGCTCAGGCCCAGGGTGACCGAGGGCAGCAGGGCGGCGCGGGCCACGCCGATGTCGGCCTGGGCGGCGGCGAGGCGTGCTTCGGCGGCGGCGATGTCGGGGCGACGGCGCAGCAGGTCACTGGGCACGCCGGCATTGATGGCGGGCCAGTGCAAAGCATCGAAGGTTTCATCGTCGAGCTTGAGCGATTGCACCGGCTGGCCCAGCAACGCCGCCAGGGTGATCAACGCCTCCCGCGCCTGTTGTTGCACTTGGGGCAATCGGCGCCGCTGTGTCGCCACCAGGCTTTTTTGCTGGGACAGTTCCAGCGCCGTGGCGCTGCCGGCGTCGTAGCGGGTCTGCACCAGGTCGAGGACGTTTTGCGCGTTGGCCAGGTTCAGTTCGGCGATGCGCTGTTGTTCGCGCAGCGACAAGGCCTGGGTGTAGCTGTTGGCGACAGCGCTGAGCAAGGTCAGCTCCACGGTCGCCCGGTCGAACCGGCTGGCCGATAACGCGCTCAGCGCACTGTCCCGCGCCGCCCGCTTGCCGCCCCAGAAATCCACTTCATAACTGGCGCTGAGGTGGGCATCGTAGTAGTCGATGGTGCGGTTGTTCCGATCCACGTCCAACTGGCTGTAGCCCTTGCCCCGCAGCAGCTCCTGGCGATTGCCGTTGAGCCCGGCGCTGATTTCCGGCAGCAGCGGTGCGCCGGCGATCACCGCGCTGGCCTGGGCCTGGCGAACACGGGCCATGGCGGCCGCGAGGTCGAAGCTGCCTTGGCGCGCCTGTTCGATCAAACGATCAAGTTGCCGGCTACCGAACTGCTTCCACCATTGTTGGTTATCGACACGCGCATCGGGCGTATCGGCAGTTTGCCAGGCTTGCGGCGGCTCGATGCCGCTGTCGGGTGCCGGCAGGGGAGTGCCGCAGGCCGCCAGCAGCAGGCTGGCGGCCAGGAGGGTCAGGTGCGCTTTCATAGGGAAGGGTTCATTCACTGGTAAGGGCCGCGACCGGGTCGAGGCGAGCGGCCTTGCGGGCCGGCATGAAACCGAAGACGACGCCGGTGACCAGCGCGCAACCGAAGGCGCCGAACACCGCCAGCCATTCGAACGCCACGGCGATTCTGCCCAGCAGCAACGCGCCGCCCACCAGCAGGGCCAGGCCGATGCCGGCCAATCCACCGACTACCGAGAGCATCACCGCTTCGGTCAGGAACTGGCGCAGGATGTCGCGCTGGCGGGCACCGGTGGCCATGCGGATGCCGATTTCCCGGGTCCGCTCGCGCACTGTCATGAGCATGATGTTCATCACGCCGATGCCGCCCACCAGCAACGAGATTGCCGCAATGGCCCCGAGCATCAGCGACAGCGTGCCTTGGGTGCGGGCCTCGGCCTGGATCATAGCGGCGTTGTTGGTCAGCTCGAAATCCTGCTTGCCGTTGTGCAGTCGCAGCAAGGTACGGGAAACGGCCTGCTCGGCCTCCTTGACCTTGGCCGCGTCGCGAGCGGCGATCACCACGTATTCAGGATGACGGCTGCCGAACAGACGCACGCTGGCGGCGGAGTAGGGCACGGCGATGCGATTGTCGGCGTCCGAATCCCCCGAGCTGGCGCCTTTTTCGGCAAGTACGCCGACCACCTGGAACGGCACGTTTTCGATCAGGATGTAGCGGCCGATGGGATCGGCGACGTCCTTGAGCAGCTTCTGCCGGACCTTGTGGCCGATCACCGCCACGGCCGCCGCGCTGCGCTCATCGGCGTCACTGAAATAGCTGCCCTGGGCCACCGGCCAGTTGAAGATGGTCGGGAAACTGGTGTCGTTGCCGCCCACATAGCTGGTGTGGTCGAGGTTGCCGAAACGCACGTTGGCGTTGTTGCCATTGACCGGCATGATGCGTTGCACTTCGGGCAGGGCGGCGAGGGCGGCAATGTCCTGTTCGCTGATGATGCCCTTGGCGGCGCGCGGGTTGGGCGCGATGCCGTTGAGGTAGATGATGTTGGAGCCGAAGGCGCCCATCTGGGCCATGACCTGGCGCTTGCTGCCTTCGCCCACCGCCAGCATTACCACCACCGAGGCCACGCCGATGACGATGCCGAGCAAGGTCAGGGCGGTGCGAAAACGGTTGATCCACATCACTCGCCAAGCGGCCTGGACGGCGTCCACCAGTTCGCCTTTCCAGGCGCCGTTGTGCTCGCTGCCGGCGCTCAGGCGCTGGCGCAGATCCACCGCCTGCAACGCCTTGGGGTTGGCTTGTGGTGCGATGGCTGCAGTGGTGGCGCTGTCGCTGATGATCAGCCCGTCGCGGATTTCAATGATGCGTTTGGCCCGGGCCGCCACCTCGCGGTCGTGGGTGATCAGGATCACCACGTGGCCCTGGCTCGCCAGTTCGTCGAGCAGCGCCATGACTTCGATGCCGCTCTGGCTGTCGAGGGCGCCGGTGGGTTCGTCGGCGAGGATAATGTGGCCGCCGTTCATCAAGGCCCGGGCAATCGACACTCGCTGTTGCTGCCCGCCGGACAGCTGGTGGGGACGATTGCCGGTGCGGCTCGCCAGGCCCAGGCGTTCGAGCAGGGCGCTGGCCCGGGCATGACGCTCGGCGGCCGAGGTGCCGGCATAGATGGCCGGCATCTCGACGTTTTCCTGGGCCGTGCCGGACGGGATCAGGTGATAGCCCTGGAACACGAACCCGAACGCCTCCCGGCGCAGCCAGGCCAGTTCGTCGCTGCCCAGTCGGGCGACGTTCTCACCGGCAAAGCGGTACTCGCCGCTGGTGGGACGGTCGAGGCAGCCGAGGATGTTCATCAGCGTCGATTTGCCGGAGCCGGACGCCCCGACGATCGCCAAAAATTCCCCAGCGTGAATCGACAGGTCGATACCCCGCAGCACTTCCACCCGTGGGCTGTCGCCACCGCCGTAGGCCTTGCGAATGTCCCGCAGTTCGATCAGGGGCGTACTCATTCAGCCTCCGCTGCCGCTGGCCGGGCCGATCAGCACGCGATCGCCTTCGCTCAGGCCGTCGAGGATCTGCGTGCGCAAGCGGTCGCTGACGCCGGTGCGAACGGTCCTTGGCTGGATGTCGCCATTGTCGGCCAGCACCCGCACCTGGCTTGCGTCCTGCAACGCGGCGATGGGCACGGTCAACACGTCCTTGGCCTGGGCCGCGACGAAAAATACCTGGGCGGTCATGTCGGTCATCAGGGCGCGGTCGGCGTTGTCCACGTCCAGCAGAACGGTGTAGAGCACCACCCGTTCGCTGCCGCTGCGGCCACCGGAGGGGCTGCCGCCCTGGCTGGCTTCCAGCGGACGCGGCGGCACCGGCAGGATCTGTCGCACGGTGCTGCTCCAGCGCCGGTTACCGCCGGCCAAGGTGGTGAAGTAAGCGGTCATGCCCGGCTTGACGTGGCCAATGTCGGCTTCCGAGACTTCGGCCCAGACCGTCATCGGTGACAGCCGGGCGATGCGCAGGATCAGCGGGGTTTGCTGCTGGGCGTTGAGGGTCTGGCCTTCCCGGGCGCCGACGGCAACCACGGTGCCGTTCATCGGCGCGTAGATCCGGGTATAGCCCAATTCGGCCTCGTCGCTGCGCAGATTGGCCTGGGCCTGGCGGATCTGCGCCTGGAACATGTCGATGCGCGCCTGGGTCGCCCGTACCTCGGCCTGCGCCGTCTGCACATCCTCTTCGCGAGTAGCTCCGCCGGCCTTGAGCTGTTGTTGACGGCGGAATTTCTGTTGCGCCAGGTTGTGCTGGGCGCGTTGTTCCTGGAGTTGTGCCTTGAGGTTTTCGATGGAAAAACGTCCGGCGTCGAGCCGGGCTTTCTGCGTGGACGGGTCGATTTCCACCAGCAACTGGCCTTCGCGAACCTCGTCGCCGGCCTCGACATGGATCTTCTGGATCTGCCCGGAGGCCTGGGCGCCGACATCTACATAACGCCGCGGTTGCAATGTGCCGAGGGCAGTGACGCTATTTTCGATATCGCCACGGGTGACGGCTGCGGTGGCGACGGGGCCGTGGTCCGGCGTAACCGCTTGCCACGCGGCGAAGGCCACGGCCGGTAGCAGGGCGAAAGTCAGGAGCCAGGCGGGGCGGGTGAGGCGGGGACGTTTCATGCAGGGTTCCGGCCGGTGATATCGGGTCCGTCGCAAGAGCAGCAGGGACGGGGGCTGTTCTGGTAAACGAGTGTTCCGGGCGGGAATTTAGCGGGGGAAATACTGCGTAACAGTTGAAACAACACCCACCCGATAGCAGGTGAGGGGATTTATCTGTGGCGAGGGGATTTATCCCCGCTGGACTGCGAAGCAGTCCTCTTAATTTGCACCTCGGTCTGTCAGATGTTTTGAGTGAGCTGGTTTGGGGCTGCTTCGCAGCCCAGCGGGGATAAATCCCCTCGCCACGAAAGCAACACCTTGCGCCACTGGAACTGAACGATTCGGCCTTGATACAAACCAACGCTTTAAATCTATATGAGAATTACTATAAATTACGCTATTGAGCCTGCCACTATCCTGCCATGCCTTTTTCAGGCATGCCTAGTGGCACAGGGATAGCTGTCGCAGTCGCTGCGCACGGGGAGTCATGTTGGAAAACTACTATCGCGAACTGGTGTGTTTCCTCAACGCCAGGCTAGGCAACCGCCAGGCGGCCGAAGATGTGGTGCATGACGCCTATGTGCGGGTGCTGGAGCGCGCCAGCGATACCCCCATCGAGCAGCCCCGGGCGTTCCTTTATCGCACCGCGCTGAACCTGGTGATCGACGGGCATCGGCGCAACACCCTGCGCCAGGTCGAATCCCTCGATGTGCTCGACAGCGAAGAACGGTTCTTCACCCCATCGCCCCATACCAGCCTGGACCACGGCCAGCGCCTGGACATGCTGCAACGGGCCCTGGCCGAGTTGCCGCCGCTGTGCCGCGAGAGTTTCCTGCTGCGCAAGCTCGAAGGCCTTTCCCACTCGCAGATCGCCGGGCGCCTGGGCATTTCCAGGGCGCTGGTGGAGAAACACATCGTCAATGCCATGAAGCATTGTCGTATTCGCGTACGGCAGTGGGACGCGTCCTGATTCACCCTCGCTGATTCTCGGTGGTAAATTTTCCTTCATTGTCCTCGTTCCTCTCAACAGACGACTGACGGCCTAGTGTGGGCCGCTCAAGTCACCCAGGCTTTCGCGCCCTGTTGAGGGGCTTCTCCAGAGGACACTGGACATGACTCAGGCAATTGCAGCGCCCACCGTTCACGATCTGATCGGCATCGGCTTCGGCCCCTCGAACCTGGCGCTGGCCATCGCGCTTCAGGAACGTGGCCCGGTCCAGGGCGAACTGGATGTGTTGTTCCTCGACAAACAGGCCGACTACCGCTGGCACGGCAATACATTGGTGACCCAGAGCGAATTGCAGATTTCCTTCCTCAAGGATCTGGTGACCCTGCGCAACCCGACCAGCCCGTACTCGTTCGTCAATTACCTCAAGCACCATGGCCGCCTGGTGGATTTCATCAACCTTGGCACCTTCTATCCGTGTCGCATGGAGTACAACGACTACCTGCGCTGGGTGGCGGCGCAGTTTGCCGGCCAGAGCCGCTACGGCGAAGAGGTGCTGCGCATCGAGCCGGTGCTGCACAACCAGCAGGTTGAAGCGCTGCGGGTGATTTCCCGCAACGGACGGGGTGAGGAGTATGTGCGCACCACGCGTTCGGTGGTGGTCAGCGCTGGCGGCACGCCGCGCATTCCCGAGGCGTTCAAGGGGTTCAGGGAAGATGCGCGGGTGTTCCATCACTCGCAGTATCTGGAGCGCATGGCAACCCAGCCGTGCGTGAGCGGCCAGCCAATGAAAATCGCGATCATCGGCGGCGGCCAGAGCGCAGCCGAAGCCTTCATCGACCTCAACGACAGCTTCCCATCGGCACAGGTCGACATGATCCTGCGCGGCTCGGCCCTCAAGCCGGCCGACGACAGCCCGTTCGTCAACGAAGTGTTTTCGCCGGAGTTCACCGACCTGGTGTTCCAGCAACCCCACAGCGAGCGCGAGCGGCTGGTCAATGAGTACCACAACACCAATTATTCGGTGGTCGACATCGACCTGATCGAACGCATCTACGGGATCTTCTATCGCCAGAAAGTCTCGGGCATCGCCCGCCATGCGTTCCGTACGCTGACCACGATCGAGAAAGCCACGGCCACGGAGAATGGCGTGGAGTTGGCAATGCGCAACAACGCCACCGGCGAGCTGACAAACCGGCGCTATGACGCCGTGGTGCTCGCCACCGGCTACGAGCGCCAGATGCACCGCACCTTGCTGGAGCCGCTGGCGCAATACCTCGGCGATTTCGAGGTGGATCGCAACTACAAGTTGATCACCGATGAGCGCTGCAAGGCCGCCATCTATATGCAGGGCTTTTGTCAGGCCAGTCATGGTTTGAGCGACACCTTGCTGTCGATCCTGCCGGTGCGCGCCGACGAAATCGCCGGCTCGCTCTATGAGCACGGCAAGGAACGCGGCTTGGGCCAATCGGTACGGGAACAATTGCGGGCCACTGCATAAGGTCTGCCGCAGGCGGCGATCCCGGGCTGCGCTTGAGCGCAATACCACGGATCGCCGCCTGCGCCTGAGCGACGTTATTTCACGATAGCTCGTCAGGAAATTCCTCAGAAACTCCCTACACTCCAGTCACGCTTGCTGTATTTTCGACAGGCACGCTGACGGTTCGCTGTTCCCTCGCTTTGGCAGGCAGAACCTTATTTTTCACCCAGGTTCGGTGGCGCTCCCGCGCCGACTTTGCCAAGGCCAGGCGAAACCCTTTAATCGATGATTGTGTTTTCACGCATGAGCCTGGCGGCGTTGTCGCTGGGTTTATTGAGCATGGCACCGCAGGTCGTCGCTGCGCCCGAGTCGCTGCAGATGCTTGGGCGCTCCACCGTGAGCGGTTATTCGGTGTCGCTGGACGCAGCCGACCGGGCCTGGCTGCGCGACAAGGGCACGTTGCTGCTCGGTGCCTCGGCGCCGGATTATGCGCCGTTCGGTATCACCGGCAATGGCCATGAATACGAAGGCCTGACCGCCGATTACGCCGGGTTGCTCGGTCAGTTGTTGCAGGTCGAAGTGCAGGTGCGCCGGTACCCGTCACGGGCCGAGGCGCTGCAGGCCCTGCGCGGCGGTGAAATCGACATGCTCGGCAGCGCCAATGGCTTCGAGGCTGGCGACCCGGAACTGGCGATGTCCCAGGCCTACGCCGATGACCAGCCGACCCTGGTGACCCGTGCCGGTGACAATCGCAAGCTCGCGCCGGACCTGGCGGGCAAGCGGGTGGCGATGCTTTATCACTATCTGCCCCCTGAAGCGGTCAAGGCTTTTTACCCCAAGGCTTCGCTGCAGCTGTACCCGTCGACTCTGAGTGCCATCGGTGCGGTGGCTTTCGGCCAGGCCGACGTCTATCTGGGGGACTCGATCAGTGCCCATTACCTGATCACCAAGAACTACCTGAACAACGTCCAGTTGGCCGATTTTTCACGCTTGGAGGTGCAGCCATTCGCGTTTGCCCTGGGGCGTGACAACACGCGCCTGCTGCGGATCATCAACAGCGCCTTGCAAGCCATCCCCGGCACCGAGCGCATGGCGATCCTGCGTCGCTGGAGCGCCGGTGGCGCAAGCATGCCCGGCCACCAACGGCTGCATTTCAGCGTCAACGAACAACGCTGGCTGGACACGCATCCGCGAATCAGGGTGGTGATCAATGATCATTTCATGCCGCTCACGTTCATTGACCAGCAGGGGCACTTTCGCGGCATCAGCGCCGATGTGCTGGCGAAAATCAGCCTGCGCACCGGGCTGAAATTCGATATCCGCCACGGTGAGTCGCTTGAGGATCTGATCGCGCAGGTCAAGGCCGGCGAGGCCGACGTCGTGGCGGCGTTCCCGCCGGGTTCCGACTACGCCGATGAATTGAGTTCCACCCGACCCTATTTGAGCAATCCCTACGTGCTCGTGGCCGCCCTGGATGCCCAGGCCCCCGTCACGCCGGAGCAGATGGCCGGCAAGCGCCTGGCGCTGGTGCGCGGCAATGTGCTGCGCGATTACCTGCTGCAGCAGTTTCCCGAGGTGCAACTGGTGCCGGCGCAAAACGCCGCCGATGCCTTGGCCATGGTGGCTTCCGGCGCGGTGGACGCGGCGATCAGCCCGCTGCTCAGTGCCAGCTACATGATCTCCCGTCAGTACCGCGACACGCTGCAGATCACCTGCACCGTCGGCACCGAGCCGGCGCTGATCGCCCTGGGTACCCGCCGGGACGCGCCGCAGCTGCATTCGATCCTGGACAAGGCGCTGCTCAGCGTTGCCCCTGAGGAAATGGACGAACTGACCAACCGCTGGCGTACGGAAATCGTTGTGGAAGACAGTTATTGGCTGCGCCATCGCGCCACTGTTCTTCAGGGCTTCGCCATCGCTGCACTGCTGTTGCTCCTGGCACTGGGCTGGATCGGCTATCTGCGCCAGCTGATACGCAAGCGTCGGCAGGCCGAAGTCGCCCTCAACGACCAACTGGAATTCATGCGGGTATTGATCGACGGCACGCCGCATCCGATCTATGTCCGTGACCGCGAGGCACGGCTGGTGTTGTGCAACAGCGGCTACCTGGAGGTATTCGGTGCCGAACGGCAGAGCGTTGTCGGCAGGACCCTGCTCGAAAGCGCGCCGGGGGATCCAGTCGAAGCGCGGCTCTACCACAATGATTACCTGCGGGTCATGGAGCAGGGCTTGCCCCGGGTCCAGGACCGCCGCCTGACTGTGGCCAGCGGCGAGGTGCTGACCATCTATCAATGGATGCTGCCGTATCGCGGCAGCGACGGCGTGGTCAGCGGCATGATCGGCGGCTGGATCGACGTCAGTGAACGCCAGCACCTTCTCGAACAATTGCGCATTGCCAAGGACGGTTCGGATGACGCCAACCGGGCCAAGACCACCTTCCTGGCGACGATGAGCCACGAGATCCGCACGCCGATGAATGCGGTGATCGGCATGCTCGAACTGGCGCTGAAAAAGGCCGAAGAAGGCATTGTCGATCGGGCGGCCATCGAGGTCGCTTCGGGCGCCGCCCATGGCTTGCTGGCGTTGATCGGCGACATCCTCGATGTTGCCCGTATCGAATCCGGGCGGATGTCGCTGGCGCCGGAGCGCGCCAACCTGCGGGAGCTGGTCGAGTCGGTGGCGCGGGTTTTCGAAGGCCTGGCCCGGCAGAAACACCTGGGCCTGCAACTGGCCCTGGAAGATGAACTCGACCGCGACGTGCTGATCGATCCGTTGCACTTCAAGCAGGTGCTGTCGAACCTGCTCAGCAACGCGATCAAGTTCACCGATCAGGGCCTGGTGCGCTTGATCGCCGAGGCCGTCCCCGGCAGCGAAGACCGGCGACTCGCTGTTCGCTTGCGGGTGGAGGACACCGGCAGCGGGATTTCCCTTGAAGACCAGCAACGGCTGTTCCAGCCGTTCACCCAGGTCGGCGACAACCGCGAGTCGACCCGCGGCGGCTCCGGGCTGGGGTTGGTCATCAGCCGGACCTTGTGCGAAATGATGGGCGGCACCCTGACGATGAGCAGCCTGCCGGGGGAGGGCACGCAGGTCGAGATCCGGCTGGATCTGCCGCTGCTCGACGCCTTGCGCCAGGCTCCACTTGCCGGGGGCGAGGCGCCGTTGCCGATGCGGGCGCTGTCTATCCTGGTGGTCGATGACTATCCGGCCAATCGCCTGTTGCTGTGCCAGCAACTGAGTTACCTGGGCCACCGCGTGGAGGAGGCTGCGGAGGGTGTGGAAGGCCTGCAAGCGTGGCGCGCCGGGCACTTCGACATGGTCATTAGCGACTGCAACATGCCCCTGATGGATGGCTACGCGTTGACCCGAGCCATTCGGGAAGAGGAGCGCGCGCGAGGCCTGTCGCCGATATTGATACTGGGGTTCACCGCGAATGCCCAGCCAGAAGAAAAGCAGCGTTGCATCGACGCGGGAATGAACGATTGCCTGTTCAAGCCCATCGGGCTCGAAGCCCTCGGCGCGCGTCTGGCGCAGGTTTTTCCGGAACCGGTCGCAGGGTTTCCTGGAACGGAGGCCGAGGCGCCCGCGGAGGATTTTGACCTGGACGGCCTGGCGCAGTTGACCGGCGGCGATACGGAGGCGCTGAACAGCCTGATCAGCGAACTGGTCACCTGCAATACCGAAGACGCCGCGCAGTTGCTGCGCTTGTCCGCCCGGCATGATCTGCCCGGACTCGCCGACCTGGCGCATCGGATCAAGGGCGGGGCGCGGATGGTCAGGGCGCAAGGTCTGGTTAGCGCGTGCGATGCCCTGGAAGACGCTTGCCGGGGCCGGGATGCGTCGTCGTTGGCCGATGCGGTGGGCGACTTGCAGCAGGCGCTCGAACATTTGACCGGGCGGCTGCGTGCTTCGTCGCTCTGGTCAGGTTGAGGTGGTTGCTGACCGACATGAGGGAATATTGACCGCAGGAAGGCGCCATGGGCGCCATTTACCCGGTTTTTTAAGATTTTTCCTACAGCGTCCTTGAGAGGCTTTCTCTAGCCTGACGCCTCCTGACGTTCATGGGCCGCCGTACCCGTCGCGTTGCCATTGGATGCCCGTCATGCCGAACAAAGCATTACGTATCATGATCGCCGATTCAGAGCATTTTCATCGAATGAAGCTTGAGCGCCTGTTCAACCAGCAGGGTTATTTCCGGATTGCGCCGGTGAACGACATGGAGGAATTGTTGCTGCTGGTGGAGTATGGCTGCGAGCCGTTCGACGTGATCGTCGCCAATGCCCGACTGGCAAGTGGCGGAGTGGCGTTAGCCGATTTCCTGGTCGACAACCCCCAGGTGCTTCACGGGTTGATCTACAACGTGCCACAGGCTGGCGTGTCGCGGCAGGTGGGTGGGCGCCGGTCTCACGTGCAACTGAGCCAGGCCGCGTTGCCCGACCCTGTTGCACTGGCCTGCCTGATGGCTCGTGCCGAGGGAGCGCGTATCAGCGAGCGGGCGCGCTCTTGACGAGAGGGCTGTCGCCGGGCCAATGACCGCTGGTCGCACCTGTCAGATCTGACAGGTGAATCCTGCCCACCGCTTGTGCAAGAGTTCGATGCCGTCTGGCACCAATGTCATTTGTAATTACCCAGGGAGCTGCCGTGAAAGACGTGTTGATCGTGGACGACCACCCTGTCATTCGAGGAGCGTTGCGGCTCATTTGCCAGAATGAAGGGGCCGCGCAGGTCCGCGATGCCAGCAGCGTGGCGCAAGCCAGGGCCTTGATCAAGGAAGGCATACCCGACCTGGTGATCCTGGACCTGGTAATGAACGGTTTCGACGGCCTTGAACTGTTGAGCTGGATCATGGCCGAGTTCCCGTCATGCGGGGTGCTGGTGTTTACCTCCCAGGATGCCCAGCATTTCTGCAACCGCTGTATCTCGGCGGGGGCCCGAGGGTTTGTCACCAAGAAAAGCGACCTGAAGGAATTGACCAAGGCCATTCATGCATTGAAGTCCGGTTACTCCTATTTCCCACAGATGTCCGTGCGCCTGGATTTCCAGCAGCGCACCGAACAGCAGGCGCTGGAGAGTCTCTCGATCCGCGAGTTGTCAATCCTGCGGATGCTGGCCATGGGCATGCGCGGCAAGGACGTCGCCGAAGCTTTGTTCCTGAGCCCCAAGACGGTCAGCACCTACAAGACCCGCCTGCTGGAAAAGCTTGGCTTGAAAACCCTGGTGGGCCTGTCGGATTTCGCCAAGCGCAATCACTTGTAGGGCACCGTGGGGAGCGCCTTGCCGCATGCGCTAGGCCATGTCGCTCTGGCTGAACTCCTCGGCGAGGAAGTCGATCAGGGTTCGCACCGAGGGCAGCAAGCCACGGCGTGAGGCGAATATCGCATGGACGATCCCGCATTTCGGTGTCCAGCCCGGCACCAGTTCCACCAGGCGTCCGGCGGCCAGGTCTTCGCGTACCACGACCGTGGGCAGGTGAGCGATGCCGATGCCCGCCAGCACCGCATGACGCAAGGCCAGCAGGTCGTCGGTGACCATGCGCGGTGCGTGGCGGATCAGCGCGCGGGTGCCGTCCGGGCCGAACAGCTCCCATTGGTATTCACGTTGCGCCGACCCCCAGTGGACGCTGGGCAGGCCATTGAGGTCCGCCGGCGAGGCGGGGGACGACAGGCCTTCACGATAGACCGGGCTCCCCACCAGGCACTGGGTGCTGTTGCTCAGCACCTTCATGACCATGTCGGTGTTTTCCAGCGGGGGGAAACGAACCCGCAACGCGATATCGAACCCTTCGTGGAGCAGGTCGACGCGGCGGTTGGTGCTCTCGATGAACAGCTCCACGCGCGGGTACTTGACCATGTAGCGGGTCAGCATCGGTCCGACCCAGCTGTTGAGCAGCGCCGTCGGGCAACTGATGCGCACCAGCCCCTGGGGTTCCGAGCGGTTGCGTTCGATCACTTCGGCGGCACTTTCAGCCTCGACCCGCATGGCCAGGCAGCGCTGGTAATAGGCCTGGCCGATTTCCGTCAACGAACAATGCCGGCTGGTGCGATGGATCAGCCTGACGCCCAGGCGCTCCTCCAGCTGGGCGATACGCCGGCTGAGCTTGGACTTGGGCATGTCCAGCGCCCGGCCAGCGGGGGCGAAGCCGCCGTGTTCGACCACTTGGGTGAAGTAATACAGGGTGTTGAGGTCTTCGATGATCGTTCTCCTGGTGGAACGCTGCGGCCGATTTTTGCAGTCTAGCGCATCAAGGGGTGCGGTTTTAAGCTGTTCCATCGAATGGCAACACCCGATTGGAGACTCAGCATGAAAAACATCACCGGCGTCTATACCAGTCCGCGGCCTCATTGGGTCGGCGACGGCTTTCCGGTTCGCACGCTGTTTTCCTACGACAACCTGGGTAAACATGTCAGCCCTTTCCTGCTGCTCGATCATGCGGCCCCCAGCGAATTTGCACCGACCACCGAGCGACGCGGCGTAGGCCAGCACCCTCATCGTGGTTTCGAAACCGTGACCATCGTCTACCAGGGCGAACTGGAACATCGCGATTCGACTGGCAGCGGCGGCAAGATCGGCCCCGGTGACGTGCAGTGGATGACCGCTGCGTCCGGCATCATTCACGAAGAGTTCCACTCCGAAGCCTTCGCCCGGCAGGGCGGGTTCATGGAAATGGTCCAGCTGTGGGTCAACTTACCCGCCAAGGACAAGATGGCGCCGGCCGGCTACCAGACAATTCTCAAGGGCGACATCCCACAGATCGCGCTGAAGGACGGAGCTGGTAGCTTGCGCCTGATTGCCGGATCCTTCGAAGGACATCAAGGCCCTGCGAAAACCTTTACCCCGATCGATGTCTGGGACATCCGCCTGAACGCCGGGAAGCACCTGGCCGTGGCCGTGCATGACGGTTACAACAGCGCACTGGTTGTGCTGCGCGGCACCGTCCAGGTCAACGGCCGTGAACGCGTCGAGCAAGGGCAACTGGCCCTGTTCGAACGGGCCGGCGACCAATTGAGCCTGCAAGCCGACCATGACGCGGTGGTCCTGCTGCTCAGTGGCGAGCCCATCGATGAACCCATCGTCGGCCATGGCCCGTTCGTGATGAACAGCCAGCAGGAAATCCTCCAGGCTTTCGAGGATTTCCATTCCGGGCGCTTCGGCCGGATGGACGGCTGAATGGTCGCATAGCCCTGTAGATCTCACCTGTGGGAGCGAGGCTGCTCGCGAATGGGCTGGTTCAGCTTGCATCAATGTTGAATGGACCGCCGCCTTCGCGAGCAGGCTCGCTCCCACATGGGGTCTGCGGTGTACCTGGGTTTTGTGTTTGCACTGTGCGGTGATCTCTACAGAGCGTCCATTGTGTGCCAATCTTCGCCAATGGCCTTCCTGGAGCTGTCCCGATGCTGTCTCTGTTCACCGACCACCCGCTGCTGTGTGCCCTGGCACTGCTTGTGCTCGATCTGGTGTTGTGGCGGCTGGTCAGCGCCGACCGGACCTACTGGAAAATCGGTGTACGGCTGCTGATCTTTTCGTTGTTCAGCGTGCTGCTGTTCAACGAAGGCCTCAATCCCATGGAGAAAGCCCAGTGGGTCGACGACGTGCCCCGGCACCTGGCGGCGACCGGCTTGCAGATTGGCTGGTGGTTGTTCGCCGCGCGCACCCTGACGGTGATGATCGGTGCGGTGATGATGCAACGGGTCGGCCATACCGGGCGGCTGTTGCAGGACCTGCTCGGTGCGGTGATTTTCCTGGTCGCGGTCATCGCCGCGTTGGCTTACGTGCTCGACCTGCCGGTCAAAGGCGTGCTGGCGACGTCCGGCGCGATGGCAATCATCGTCGGCCTGGCGTTGCAGAGCACCCTCAGCGACGTTTTCTCCGGCATCGTGCTCAATACCACCAAGCCCTATCAGGTTGATGACTGGATTTCCATCGACGGCACCGAAGGCCGGGTCACCGACATCGATTGGCGGGCTACACGGCTGCAGACCTCCCAAGGGAGCATGGCGGTGATCCCCAACTCGCTGGCGGCAAAAGCCAAGATCATCAATTTCAGCCGACCCAGCGATGTCCATGGCTTGTCGATCAGCATCCAGGTGAGCCCTCACGCACGGCCGCAAACGGTAATCGACGCACTGGAGCGGGCGATGGTCGGCTGTCGTGCGTTGCTGCCCAGCCCGGAGCCGTGCGTGGCGCTCAAAAGCACCGGCAGTGGCGGGGCGGAATACGAGATCAGTGGGTTCGTTGCCTCGATGTCCCAGAAGCGCGGGGTGCGCAACCAGTTGTTCGACCTGGCGTTCCGGCATCTGCAGGCGTCCGGCGTGAGCCTGCTGTCCACCAGTGAAAGCGCGGCTCCCCCGGTGGTGTCGCGGCCCCGGGCATTGCTGGAGAGCTCGAACATTTTCTCGACCCTGCGCCAGGATGAAAAAGACACCTTCAGCCAGAACATGACCCTGCAAACCTTCCGCGCCGGCGACGTGATCCTGGCGGCCGGGGAGGTCAGCGATCATCTGTTCATCATCGAGTCCGGGGTGGTCAGCGTGACGCTCATGCGTAACGGCCAGCCGCTGGAGGGCGGGCGCATGGGACCGGGGGAAGTCATCGGCGAAGCCGGAATCGTCGCCGAACAAGCCGCACTGGCGAACTTCTCCGCCAAGACTTTCTGTACCCTGTATCGCATCGAGAACAGCTACCTCAAGCCCTGTCTCGAAGCCCGTCGCGACATCAATGACGCGATGAAGAACCTGCTGGACGTGCGCATGCACCTGGCCCAGAACCTGACTCGCGATGTGCCCAAGCCGGTGGCCAAGAAGCGTTTTCTGCAGTGGTTGCGTAGCCGGGCCTGAAGACCTGTGGCGAGGGAGCTTGCTCCCGCTGGGCTGCGCAGCGGCCCCAGAACCAGACACCTCGGTGGGGCAGGTAAACCGAGTCAGCCGGTTTACGACTGCTGCGCAGCCGAGCGGGAGCAAGCTCCTCGCCACGAAGCCTGCATCCATTTCCAGAGGATAGGCTTTGGCCGCCATTGGCCACCCGAACTTCCCAACAATTGGCTATTTGTCCAGCGCCGGGGCAGGGCTAACTTAGCGCCACACCCAATTGTTCCAGGAGTTCACCATGCAACCGCGTATCGATTTCTACACCGCTTCCCCCGACGCCTACAAAGCCATGCTGACGCTGGAAAACACGGTGTCGAAACTGGGCCTGGAAAAGTCCCTGCTGGAGCTGGTCAAGCTGCGTTCCTCGCAGATCAACGGCTGCGCGTTCTGCATCGACATGCACACCGCCGATGCGCGCAAGGACGGCGAGACCGAGCGGCGCCTGTATGCCGTGACCGCTTGGCGCGAAGCGCCATTCTTTACCGGCCGTGAACGCGCCGCGCTAGCCTGGACCGAAGCGCTGAC